>CAZJHF010000166.1:0-8747 GCA_964545505.1 uncultured Desulfobacterales bacterium
TGACCACCGCGATGGCCCTGGAATATGACAAAGGCGCCTTTACCCTGGCCGTGGCCCTGGGCATTGTGTTGCTGGGGCTCAGCTTTGGAATGAATTTGCTTTTTCATTTATTCCAGGGAAGGATTCGTTCCTGATGCTGTTTGAAATTGCACGGCTGACCAAAAAATATCGCGACCGCACGGTTTTGGATGTTCAGCGATTGGATATCGAAAAAGGGGTCATTTACGGCTTGCAGGGCCCCAATGGTGCCGGCAAGACCACCCTTTTAAATATTCTGGCACTCTTAGAGAGCCCGACCACGGGTACCGTTTCTTATAAGTCGCAACCGGTTCAGTATTCTGAGCCTTACCTGCAACGGTTACGCAAAGAAGTGGTGCTGGTGGATCAACTGCCGCTTCTGTTTACCACCTCCGTATTTAAAAATATGGAATTTGGTCTGAAAATAAGAGGCATTGCAAATGAAGAGCGGAAGCGCCGCATTTTCAAAGGGCTAGAGATGGTGGGAATGGAAGACTTTGTCGATGCTCCCGCCCATCAGCTCTCAGGCGGGGAAACCCAGCGGGTGGCAGTGGCCGCCCGCCTGGTGCTAAAGCCGGAAATCCTGCTGCTGGACGAGCCCACCGCCAATGTCGATATTGCCAGTGCCCAGCAGATCAGAGAGGCTGCCTTGATGGCTCGGCGGAAGTGGAATACCACTCTGGTCATCGCCAGCCACGACCGGGACTGGCTCTATGATGTCTGTGATCAGGTGATACATCTGTTCAAAGGACGTTTATTCGGCACCGGCAAAGAAAATATCATTTTCGGTCCCTGGCGTCATTTGAGCGGCAGTCTCTGGGAAAAAAAATTGCCGGATGGCCAATGCATCCGTTTGTCTGATCCGCCTGAGCCGGGTGCAGTCGCCATTCTCCAACCCGCAGCCATCGCCGGTGGCTCCGATACCCATCCGGCTGATCCTGACGTCCATTTGCTTGAAGGAATTATTTCGCGTTTGACACTGGTAAAAAACAGCAGTGACATCCTGGCCACCATTCTGATCAGCACTCTGCCGCTTACTGTAAAAATATCACACCGAAAGATTCAGCAGGAAAATCTTTATCCTGGCCACCACGTTAAAGTCTACTATGATCCGCACGCTGTTAGCTGGCTTTAAATTGATTGCCCAATTTAGTTATTGGTTATCAGTTATTTGTTATTCGATCAATAAATCCAAGCCATGATTGAGCAATACGGCAGTATCATTTGTTTTAATAACCAATAACAAATAACGAATAACTTACCGAAATAGACCCGGCAGATTTTTGAAATCTCTAAGTCAAAAGTAAGAGTATACGCATTGCTTTAGAATATACTGGTAAGATACCGGATGGCAATGAAAAGCAGGGTAAGGATGAGGATTATTTTTATGATTTTGGCAGGCATATATTTTTGAAGACGCGCGCCGCAATAGATGCCCAGAAAGCCGCCGGCCCCGAATAAGGCCCCCAGGGTCCAGTCCGGTGCAATCGCCAGCCCGGTGTGTACGAATAAAGGTGCAATCGCGGCATAAAAAACAACCCCGGCAATTGAGGTGACAAATGTGGCCATCAGGGTGGCGCCGGCGATGGTGTACACCGGTAAACCGAAAAAGGCGACCAGAAACGGTGCAATGATGGCACCCCCGCCGATACCATAAATCCCGCCGACAATGCCGACCATAGATGACAGCAACAGCAGACCGACAGTATTAAAGGCAAAAACTTCACCATAAAAGCTATAGCTGTAGCGCTTGAATGAGAATTTAACGGTTCTGACAGCCGGTGCTGGATCTAAGTCGTTTTCAGGGGCGTTCATTTTTTCATTTTTATTCGCAAAGAAACGTTCTTCTACCGCTTTTGCCTTTTCAATGGCCGGATCATTTTTTTTGAACATGGATTGGACCAGTCTCAAGCCGATATAGAGCAACACAAAGCCCGCGAAAAATTTGAAATTCTTCGGATCCGGCAAATAGAGAATTCGGATAATGGCGCCGATAAAAATGCCCGGTAGGGTACCGATAATAATCACCCAGGCCAAGGGCCAGGCCATTCGCCCTTCGCGCATGTAGCGATAGACGCCGCTGGGGATGGCAACGATATTATAAAACAGATTTGTGGGAGAGACTGCCGGGCTGGTAAAGCCCAGAATGCTGACCTGAAAAGGCAGCAAAAGAAAGGCGCCGGATACACCGGCTGAGGCAACCAACATCGAGACAAAGAATGCCACCAGAAATGGGATCAAAGGGGAAACCGTAACACCTGAAACCTCAAAATACATAGGCCTGTATCTCCGGTGATTCGATGCTTATTACCTGAATTTTGCACGAAGTGGAGGATTTCGTATTTTTCTATTTAACCGGCAAACGGGCTTAACGGGCTAACCGGCTCAACCTGTAGATTTTAATTATTAAATTATTTTGTGGCTAATAGCAAACCGGAAAACAGATTTCGATAGGTTTTACTTTGCATGATGGTTGAATTAAGATAGAATTTGGTATAATACCTCAACTTTGCATGAAAATAGATGAGAATCTTCTTGTTATTCAATCGCGGCAGATTCACACGAAAAGATTATCATTACAATTTTTTTTAATAAGTAAATTGGACGATGTTCATCTTATTTCTCATCTATTTTCACCCTTAGAACAACGCGGCGAACCGGAGGTTCCCATCTGCTGCGTTATTAAGTGCGAAGCATAGTTTACTATTGCTTCGCACTTAAATGCCTTGCATCTGGAAGCCTCCGACTCGTGCAAAATTAAGGTAACAAGTTCAACTTTGACAAAACAGAAATGATAACCACCTTATTAAACACTCCGGCGGACGGGATAGGGTAAGGCCGCTCATAGATGGAATCAAAAGCCAGATTGAATCTGCTAAAGGAAAAGGATGCATCCGTGAAAGTGGGTCGAAACGATCCCTGCCCTTGTGGCAGCGGATTAAAATATAAAAAATGCTGTCTGGCAAAAGAAGTTCAGGATAACAAAGACCCCGGGGCGCAGTATGCCCAGAGATACAAGATTCAGCTCAAAAATGAAGCCGATATAGCGGGTATCCGCAGGGCCGGACAGCTGGTGCTGGACACCTTTGAGCAGATCACCGCTACGATTCGTGCGGGGACAAAGACAGACGACATCAACACCATCGTGCATGAATTTACCGTAAAAAATGGGGCCCGGCCGGCACCTCTAAACTACAGGGGATTTCCCAAAAGCGTTTGCGTCTCGGTCAATGAAGTGGTTTGCCACGGCATTCCCGGGCCCCGGGTGCTGGAAGATGGCGATATCGTCAATGTCGATATCACCTCGGTGCTGGACGGTTATTATGCGGACGCCAATCAAACCTTTTTTGTTGGCCTGCCCGGACCCGAAGCCGTTAAGATCGTCAGCGTTGCCAAAGAATGCCTGAAACGCGGTATATCCATGGTGCAACCCGGCAACACGATCGGGGATATTGGCTGGGCCATTCAAACATACGCCGAGGAGCAGGGATGCTCGGTGGTGCGCGATTTTGTCGGCCACGGCGTCGGGTTTGATTTTCACGAGGCGCCCCAGGTCCCGCATTTCGGCCAGAGAGGGCAGGGCATCCGGCTGATCCCGGGCATGGTTTTTACGATTGAACCCATGATCAATCTGGGCAATCATGATTTGAAAATCTTGGAGGATAACTGGACGGCCGTGACCAAAGATAAATCCTTATCCGCCCAGTTTGAGCAAACCATCGTGGTGACGCAAAATGGACACGAAAGCCTAACCCCCTACGATCTAAGTTAAGCGTTTCAAATTAAAAAAAGACAACAACTATATATTTCTAATGAATTCTATCATCTTATTTTTTTAATTTGAAACCCCTCAGGGGATTGCCGATCTTACCGCATCTACTGTGTTAGATGCCGTTCCGCATAGTCTGACTATAGCGGAACGACATCTGCCGTGTAGCTGCGGCAACCTCGACAATCGCTTAACTTAGATTAAAATTCCAAGTTGAGCGTCTGAAATTTAGCCTCACGCAAAGTCGCAAAGATATTTTTAGGTTTTTGTAAAATGAATTTCAGCAAGGTTTGTAAGCTCTGCAGACACGCATTTCAAATTCTCAACTTATCATACCTCAGATACTAATCCTTCCGCACGTCTACCGGTTTTCTTAGCGACAATCTGTAAAATCCCCAGCATAGCCAACACAATCACGATGATGCAGGTGCACATCGCATTGGCGCTGGCGGTCCAGCCGTCGTTGTCCAGCATGATGATTTCTATGGCGGCCAGATGGACGGTGGCGGAGACCAGAAAGATTACGGCGCTGATGGTGGTCATCGAGCGCATGAAAAAATAGACGAAGTTTTGAAAGAAGGCCACCCGGGAAAGCGGGAAGATGATTCGGAAAAACGTGCGGAAGGTATCGCCGCCCAGGCTGATGGAGGCTTCCTCGATGGATGAATCGATGTTTCGCAGATTGGAAATACTGGATAAGATACCAAGGGTAAAATTGCAGATCACGATATTGATCACGATTATCCAGGGCGTGCCGTAGAAAAAATAATAGGGTTTGTTAAAGGCCAGGATATATCCCAGCCCCATCACCAGACCGGGGATTGCCGCCGGCATGACCGATAACAGATAAAGCGGCTGCTTAAAAAAAGGCTTGCGTGTTTCCATCATATAGCCGGCCACCAGCGTTGTGAAAGCGCCGACAATCCCTACGATCAGCGATACCCAGACACTGGTCCAGATGGCGGAATATCCTCCAATGGATGGGAAACTATAATGGGCCAGGGTCAACGACCAGTCGTACGGCCAGATTTTAACAAAAGAGCCGATGATAACGGTGGCAAACACCAGAAAAATGGCAAAGGTGACCAGGCCACAATAAATCGTGTAGGAAATTTTTTTTAGCGGCCGCGACGGTGGAATCACAGGCCTGGCCGCCCCGCTGATCATGGAAAATGTCTTGCGGGAGATATAATAATTTAACATGAAGGCCATCAGCGACGGCACCAGCAGAATAATACTGATGGTGGCCCCCAGATCAAAACGATAAAGATTGGTGACCTGGGCGTAGATTTCGGTGGCCAGCACATTGTAATTGGCGCCAATGACCACCGGATTGCCAAAATCGGTAATGGTTAAATTAAAGGTCAGGGCGGCGGCGCTGAAGATCCCGTATTTGGCTGACGGCAGCGTGATGCGGGTGAACACTTTGAAAGGCGATGCGCCCAGGCTTTCGGCCGCCTCATCCAGCCGGATGTCCACGGCCGAAAGGGTGGTATATAAGATCACAAAGGCATGCGGCAGGCAATACAGGACTTCTGAAACAATAATGCCGGTGGCCCCATAAATATTCCAGTCGGTTTTTAAGAGATGGGCTGTAATCAATCCATTGCGGCCGAACAGATAGATCAGTGCCAGGGCTTGAACAATCGAAGGCGCTATCAGCGGCAGCATGATGACATTGCGAAAAAAGGTCTTGCCGCGGATGGTGGTGCGGGTCATGGCATAAGCGTAAAAGAAAATAATAATCGTGACGATAATCGTGGTGACCACCGACACGTACAAACTATGCCACAAAGCCCTGAGCGTATAGGCGGTGGTAAAATATTTGTGAAAATTGTCCAGGGTAAAATTGGCCAGGGCAAACTCACCGCCCTTAAAAAAACTCATCTTGAGGATGGCCGACAGGGGGAAAAGCATAAAAAAACACAAGATCAAGCCGATGAAAATGGTCACGGTGGGAACAATGAAGCGATCGATTTCCATCCGGGCGGCAGAAATCTGGTATTGTGTAGATATGTCAGCAGCAGCTGCGGCAGTCGGTTCCATATCTTTTAGGTTGGCCTGTTGAGCCCGTTACATAAGGAAAGAAATTTAATCTTATTATTTTACCGGCTAACGGGTACAACCGGCTTAACGGGCGCAACCTTATTTAGTAGCTCTAAATGAGTTTTCTGAATAATTCCTCATACTGATGAAATTCATCCGGCGGAAAATATAGTTTGAACTTATCCTTTCGTTTTAAATTCAGCTTTTCAAACTCTTTTTCCGAAATGTCCACCAGCATTTCTTCTTCTTCCAGGATGAAGGTAACTCTGACGATCGCTCCCAGAAAATTAATGACCTCGGCCTCAACTTCAACAATATTGGAGGTGAGATATTTATCATGGGATACGGCTTCATCCACCAGTTCAATATTTTCGGGTCGAATGGCCAGATATACCGTCCCTTTTTCGGAATCATCGATGTTGGCGACCGCCAGCTCCAGACGGCCAAACCGGACCATGCCGTTTATTTTTGTTCCGGTGATAAAATTGGAGGTCCCCACAAATTCAGCAATAAAGCTGGTTTTGGGTTTTTTATAGATTTCCCAGGGCGAACCGATCTGCCGGATCTCGCCATCCCGCATGATGGCGACCCGATCCGCCAGCGCCAGGGCCTCTTCCTGGTCGTGGGTGACATAGATCATCGTTACGCCCAGTTCTTCCTGCAACCTTTTGATAACCGTGCGAAGGCGTATCCTGATCTTGGCATCCAGGGCGCTCAGAGGTTCATCCAGCAGCAGCACCTTGGGTTTGATGGCAATAGCCCGGCCCAGGGCCACCCGTTGCTGCTGGCCGCCGCTCAGCTGTGAAGGATAATGGCGCTCCCAGTCTGTCAGGCCCACCAGCTGTAAGATTTCGCCGACGCGCTCATCGATCAGCTTTGAGGGCATCTTGCGCATTTTCAAACCAAAGGCAACATTTTGGTGCACCGTCATATTGGGAAAGAGGGCGTAAGACTGAAAAACGATTCCAAAATCCCTTTTCTGCGGAATGACATCGTTAATTACGTTGCCATCATAAATGACATCCCCGCTTGTCTGCTGCTCGAATCCGGTTATGATTCTTAAAAGGGTGGTTTTACCGCACCCGCTGGGGCCTAAAAAGCAGACGAACTCAGCGGGCGCGATCACCAGATCCACATCTTTGACCGCAACAAGATCGCCAAATTGTTTGTTGATGTTTTTTAAAACAAGCTTTTTGGAGGTGGTTTCCATCAGAAGATTCAATTAAAGACAAAACTTCATAAATCCTCCCCGGGGAGGATTTATGAAGTTTTTAATAGCGTCTCTCGAAGCATGCTTATTTCAGGAAATGGTTTTGCCAGACTTCCAGGATTTTGGCGCGATTTTTAGATTGCCACGGAAAATCCATCGGTGCCAGCTTAATCGATTTAAGAGCGGGCAAATCTTTGGGCCCGGAAATACCCGGATAGGTGACACCCAGTTTGAACTTGGCATATTCTTCCATGGCCTGTTTGCTGATGGCCCAGTCCAGGAATTTTTTGGCAGCCGCTTCATTCTTGGCGCCCTTGAGCAATGCGTTGGCCTCGAGTTCAAATCCGGCGCCTTCTTGCGGCATGACCAACGCAACCGGAAAGCCTTTCTTTTTGAGGGACGAGTATACAAAAGCAAAAGAAGCGCCGACTGCATATTCGCCGGCTGCAGTCAGCTTGGCTGGTTTGGAACCGCTCTTAATATATTGTCCCATGTTTTTATCCAATTTTTTCAGAAAATCCCAGGCTTTGTTCTGCTCCACGGGTTTGGTTTTGTAATCCGGGTCCATCATGACCAGTAGGCTGGCGACTTGCAAAAATCCCGTACCGGAGCTGGCCGGGTTGGGCATGATCAGGGCGTCCTTGTAAACCGGATTCAAAAGATCATTCCAGCCTTTGGGCATCGGCATATTTTTTTGTTCCAGCACCTTGGTGTTCGGAACCAGCGCGGCGGCGTACAAATCAATGGCGGTCCAGTAACCCTGGGGCTCCTTGAAATTGGCCGGGATCTTATCCCAGCCCATGGGTTTATAAGGGACCAGCATACCCTTAGGCACAAATTCCGACATATTGGTGACCGCCCAGCCCCAGATGCAGTCGGCCTGGGGATTGTCTTTTTCGGCCAACATGCGGGCGCCCAGTTCCCCGGTGGACAGTCGGATGGCCTGAATATCCAGATCGGCTAGCTCTTTTTTGGCGACTTTCAGATATTCGACGATCTCTTCATTTTCCAGTGAGGTATACACCACCACCTGATCCTTGGCGGCGGCTACACCCGCTATAAGAAATGCGGAAATAAGTCCGCAGACAAAAAATAATCCTAACTTTTTCATGATATACCCTCCTTTTTATTTTCTAAGTTGAGCGTTTCAAATTAAAAAATGGTGGACCATCTATCATTAAAGGAATTCTATCCCTCTTATATTTTTTAATTTGAAACCCTTGCGGGGCTTACCGATCTTACCGCATCTACTGTGTTAGATGTCGTCCCGCATAGTCAACTATAGCGGAACGCCATCTGCCGTGTAGCTGCGGCAACCTCGACAAGCGCACAACTCAGATTAACGACCTAAGTTGAGCGTTTCAAATTAAAAAATGGTGGACCATTTATCATTAAAGGAATTCTATCCCTCTTATATTTTTTAATTTGAAACCCCTGCGGGGCTTACCGATCTTACCGCATCTACTGTGTTAGATGTCGTCCCGCATAGTCAACTATAGCGGAACGCCATCTGCCGTGTAGCTGCGGCAACCTCGACAAGCGCACAACTCAGATTAACGACCTAAGTTGAGCGTTTCAAATTAAAAAATGGTGGACCATTTATCATTAAAGGAATTCTATCCCTCTTATATTTTTTAATTTGAAACCCCTGCGGGGCTTACCGATCTTACCGCATCTACTGTGTTAGATGTCGTCCCGCATAGT
>CAZJHF010000167.1:0-8633 GCA_964545505.1 uncultured Desulfobacterales bacterium
AGATGCCGCCCTGGCTGCGATAATCCGGTATACCGCTTTCAGTGGATATGCCGGCGCCGGTGAAGATGATGTTTTTTTTACTTTCTTTAATTTTTCGGGCAATGAGAGCGATTTTTTCGTTCATATTCAATAATCAGCAGGTTTTATATGTCAGCTGTTTCGTTCAAAGGTTTAGCCTGTGGATTCTGGCTGCTTGGTCACTGATTTATTAGGCGGTTCAGGGTTGTCCTATAGCACTAACAATAGCGAGCTATTTATGAAATGAGGCACGATTTTAAGCAACCGAGTACGAGGACGAGTAGGAGGACGAGTACGATTGAGAAAAAATGTCGTCCTCGTCCTCGAGAACGCAAGCAACCAAACTCGCGACGCGCAGCGTTTAACGCGTAATCCGTAACCTTTGAACCCAGAACCCTGAACCTTTGAACCTGAAGCCTGGCAGACGGGAACCGTCTGTCAGGCTTCTTTGAACTCGGAAACCAACTGTTGCAGGGAAGCTTTGGCATCGCCAAAGAGCATGCGTGTGTTGGGTTTGACAAAAAGCGGATTGTCCACGCCGGCGAATCCGGCCGCCATGGAGCGCTTGAGGACAATGACCGTTTTGGCCTGATCGGCATTAATGACCGGCATGCCATAGATGGGGCTCGATTCGAGTTCTCGGGCGGCCGGATTGACCACGTCGTTGGCCCCGATCACCACACAAACGTCAACGCTGTCCATAATGGGATTGACATCATCCATTTCTGCCAGTTGATCGTAAAGGACGTTGGCTTCGGCGAGCAGGACATTCATGTGACCCGGCATGCGGCCGGCGACCGGGTGAATGGCGTAACGCACCTCGGCACCGTTTTCTTCCAGAATATCGCCAATCTCTTTGACAGCGTGCTGAGCCTGGGCCACAGCCATTCCGTAGCCCGGGACAAACACCACCGAACGCGCGGCTTCCAGCACAAAATAGGCATCCGACGGAGAAATTGGAGACGGCTCGCCCTGCACCTGATCGGCGCTGGCTTTACTGACCGCCGTTTGCAACCCGCCAAAAAGGACATTGGCCAGGGAACGGTTCATGGCCTTGCACATAATGGCGGTTAAAATCAGACCGCTGGCGCCCACCAGCGCGCCGGCGACGATGAGCACGTTGTTTAAAATGATAAAGCCGGCGGCACTGGCGGCCAGTCCGGAATAACTGTTCAGCAGGGCGATGACCACCGGCATGTCGGCCCCGCCAATGGGAATGACTCCCAGGACCCCTAAAAACAGAGCAAGACCAATGATGAGGATTAACAGTGGATAGGCAAGCATTGACGTCGGGTTCCAAACAAAAAGGGCACCACAGATTAGAATAGCGGCGATGATGCCTGCGTTGATAATTTTCTGGCCTTTGAAAAAAATGGGTCGGCCCGAAATGCGCTCGGCCAGTTTGCCATATGCCACCACACTGCCCGAAAAAGCAACACCGCCAATCAGCACTGCCAGAACAATCGCAAAGATAACAAAGCGGTTGCCATCAGGTGAACTATGATAGTTTTCCCAGCCGACCAGCAGGCTGGCCAATCCGCCAAAACCGTTCAGAACCGCCACCATCTGCGGCATGGATGTCATTTTTATGGTACGGGCGGCAATTACGCCGATCAGTGCACCAGTGACCACACCGGCAATGACCAGCGAAAACGATAGACAGCACTCAAACAAGGCCGCCACTACGGCGATGAGCATGCCCAGAGCGGATACCATGTTGCCCTGCCGGGCACGTTCCGGTCGGCCAAGCATCTTGATGCCGATGATAAAGAGCATCGATGCCAGGATATAGCCGAAATCAATCAAAACCGTGCTGTAATCCGTCATTTCTGCTCCTGATCTTTGCGTTTAAACATGGCCAGCATGCGATTGGTCACCAGGTAGCCCCCGACCACATTGATGGTGGCCAGAACGAGCGCGATGGTCCCCAAAATGGTGGCAAAGGTATCGGCACCGGTTCCGGCTGCCGTCAGCGCCCCCACGATGGTGATGCCCGAAATGGCATTGGTTCCGGACATCAAGGGTGTGTGCAGTTGCGACGGTACCTTGGTAATCAGTTCCACCCCCAGAAAGATGGCCAGAATAAACACAAAGATTAAAAGACCGATTGACATTTTAAAATCTCCTTTCGGCACCCACTCATTTAAATTGAAATCTCAAATTGCAAGCACCAAATCACAAATAAATCGCAATTTTCAATAACCAAAAACCTGCTTGCTATTTTGAATTTGATCATTGTGATTTGCCCTTCGACTAGGCTCAGGGTGGTGAGCTGGTCGAACCATTTGATATTTGTGTTTTAATATTTGGGATTTCAAATTTTTCCACTGAGAAGATATTAACTCGTTTTGGCTGACTGGGCGTAATGATCCGCTATCATCTGATTAACAACTTGACCCTGATGTGTGATAACACAGCCTTGTATGATCTCATCTTCAAAATCCAGCACAAAGCGCTTCTCGTCGGCATCCCAGAATTCATCCACCAGTGCATGCATATTGGCTGAAAACATCTGACTGGCGTTGATGGCCACTTTGCCCGGCAGGTTGGCCATTCCAATAATTCGCACGCCATTGACTTCAACTTCTTGATCGGGCTGCGAGCCGGCAATATTGCCACCGCTTTCAACGGCCAGGTCGACCAGCACCGATCCAGGGGCCATCCCCGCAACCATTTCGGCTGTAATGATGAGGGGCGCTTTTCGGCCGAATAACTGAGCGGTGGTAATGACCACGTCGGAAGCCGCACAGACTTTGGCCATTCCCTCGCGTTGTTTTTGCAACTGTTCTTCTGTCAGCGCTTTGGCGTAACCGTCTTTGGTCTGGCCGGTTTCTCCCAGATCAATCTTCACAAAACGCGCTCCCAGTGATTTTACCTGCTCTTCGACCACCGGGCGGGTATCGAAGGCATCGATCCGGGCACCCAGCCTTTTAGCGGTTGCAATGGCCTGCAGACCAGCCACACCGACACCGACCACAAAAACCCTGGCCGGTGAAATGGTTCCGGCCGGCGTCATCATCATCGGAAATATTTTGTCGATGCGTTCGGCGGCAATAATCACCGCTGCATATCCGGCTAAATTTGATTGTGAGCTCAAGACATCCATTTTCTGCGCCCTTGTGATTCGTGGGATCATCTCCATGCTGACGGCCGTTACGCCTTTTTGCCTGAAGGCCTCGATCAACTCGCGTTCGTTAAACGGATCCATCAAGCTCACATAAATACTTTCTTCTTTTAGTAGCGCTACATCTTCCAAAGCCGGTTTGCGGATTTGAAGTACCATGTCGGCGCTTTGATACAGATGACTGCGATCCGGTTCAATCGTTGCACCGGCTTTCCGGTAGTCTTCATCGGAGATGTTTAAGGTCTGGCCGATATCCGCCTCGGTGGCGATCTGGGCGCCTTTTTCGACCAGTCGGGCGACATGCTCAGGGAGCAGGGCCACCCGGTTTTCAGCAGGGTGAGTTTCGCTGGGCACGACAATATTCATCGTCTGTCTCATCCTCTCGGTCTATAATTCAGGAAAATTATTTGTTCCAATCGGTAGCAAAATATGAAAAAACGTAAGACTTCTTTTCTTGCCCGTCAATAACACGTTGACGCTTCTCGAAAGAACTCAGCAGTCGATATTTGCTGCGTTGGGCCGGGCACCTGTTAACCGCGTCGTCTTGGGCCGGGTCGCCATTCGTTGCTTGACAACCGCAGTCACTCGGTCCGAAAAACGGCGGATTGGATCCATCATGCCGATCGGTCATTTAGACGCTTAAAGATGTCTAGGGTTTGCCTGCGGGTATTTTCGATGGTGCCTGAATTATCGATAACAATGGTGGCCTGTTGTTTCTTTTCTTCTATCGGCATCTGAGAGCGAACACGGGCAAGAGCGTCGGCTTCTGAAATGCGATCTCTTTGCATCAAGCGCTTGACCTGGATATCCTGCGGTGCATAGACCACAATAATTTCGCTTAAATCGTTATGCATGCCGGCTTCAATCAGCAAGGGGGTGTCCAGAATGGCTACTGCTTTCGGATGGGTTGTTTCGATCTGTTTTAGTTGACGCTTTACTTCCTTTTTAACCCGCGGGTGCACAATACGGTTGAGTAGCTGTTTTTTTTGGGGATCATTGAAAATAATATCACCGAGCACATTGCGGTTGATTGCACCATCCGGCAACAGGACCCCCGAGCCAAAATGATCGACGATTTCCCGATAGGCCGGCAGTCCTTTTTTGACCACCGCCCGGGCAATGCGGTCGGCGTCAATAATAAGGGCGCCTGCATTTTTTAACATGGCGGATACCGTTGATTTTCCGGTTGCTATTCCGCCTGTGAGCCCGATAATCTGCACCCCGTTCCTCCCGTCTGTTGTTGAGATCCTTAATCTTATCCTTGCATTGCCATAATAAACGGCCGGTCGCTATTGTCAATATCGAACTGTCAAGCAGCACCACGCATTGACGGGTTGCTCAATGCTTGCATTTGAGCGGTTATGCATTACCATAATTTTATATGCAGGACGTTGGGTTCTACATATCAAATGAATTAATTCGTCACTGCGGTAAATCAAGGGAGGTGATATCAATGGCAGAAGGTAAGTTTAAGATGGCCGCAGAGGTGTGTTCATATGTGGATGATGACCGCCAGAATTTAAATCTGGAAATTTGTCTTCCAGGGGTCGACAAGAAAGATATCAATCTTAAGATGCTTGAAGATAGCTTCAGTCTAAGGGCGCCCCGCAAAGACTTCGACTATGTCACCACGGCAGCATTCTGTTGTCCCGTAAATGCGAAAGACGCCAGCGCAAAATATGAAAATGGAGTCTTAAAAGTCTCGATACCATTTAAAGATCCGATGCAAGGAGCGCATGATATAGCGATTCACTGACCCGCATCTCTAACCATAATTGCTTTAAACCCAAAAAAGGCAGTGCCATTATTGGCGCTGTCTTTTCTTTTCAAAAAATGGTTTCAGGTATCAGGTTTCAGGATCGATCAAAAGGACTGACACCTGAACTCTGAAACCTGAAACCTAATGATGACCCCTTCCATATTCGGGTACCCCTGGACCCCTTTTCCCCCTACTACAGGGTGTTAATTTTGGGTGCCACACCGTCGTAATTTTTAATAACCCTTTGTAAATATTAAAGATAAAAATTTAAGAAATTAAAAAAAATAATTGACAATTAGTGCTTTCTTGACTATGAAAGTCGACAAACTTCCCGACTAACATAGTCGACAAACTTCTTGATTTCAAAAGTCGAGAAAGCAGCGCGATGCTGATCACGAAAAAAAATCAATATGCCCTGCGGGCCATATTTGAACTTGCCAAGCATAATGGTGAGGGCCCCCGCAAAATTTCTGAAATTGCCAAAACCCAGGCTATTCCCGAAAAATTTCTGGAAGTTATTCTCAATCAGCTCAAAGGCAGTGGAATGGTGAATTCCAAACGCGGCTTTTACGGCGGATACTATCTTATTCAACCCCCTGAAAAAATTACGGTGGGCGACATTATGCGCTTTTTGGAGCGCGATGTCGATCAAACTGATTGTGCCGCACTGGTGCCGGAGACACAATGCCCGTTCAAAGGTGAGTGCACGTTTTTTCCGATGTGGAGCAAAGTCAAAGCGGCAATATTTAATATTTACGATGAAACGACTATTCAAGACCTTATCAACAACGAGAAGGCAAATGTTAATTGTAAGTAAGAGCGTATTGATGCCCGCATTCAAGCTGAAAACGCAAGAATTACAAGGAAGCAAGATATGAAGAAGGTAAAAGCACGGCTGAGCATGACAGGTAGCGTACTTGCTGTATTGATCGTTTCCATTTGTCTGACCTGTTCCGGAAATTTCGGGACCAAAGGCCCAGCTGAATCCGAAATGCAACGACGGGCCGACACAATCCGCATCGATTCGATGCAAAATTTCGGCAAACTGGAGCGACCGGCGGTGACATTTTTACACCAGAAGCACACCGAGGCGGTGGAAAAGAAAAACAAAGACTGCAAAACCTGCCATTTAACTGAAAAAGACCGCCTGGTGTTCAAATATATGCGACTCGAGGATTCCTCTCCCGAGGCGGTGATGGACGTTTACCATACCAATTGCATTGCCTGCCATCAACAAACGGCCGACGCCGGTGAAAAAAGCGGGCCGGTGACCTGCGGTGAGTGCCATCAGGAGCGAACCGACCTTGCGTCCATCTGGCAGCCGATCGGCATGGACCGGTCCTTGCACTACCGCCATTCCAAAGCACAAGACAAAAAGTGTGAACGCTGCCATCACCAATTTGATGAAGTCACCAAGAAGCTATTTTACGCTAAAGGCAAGGAGGGCACCTGTCGCTATTGTCATCAAGCCGTTACCGAGGAAAACCGCATTTCAATGCGGGAAGCCTCCCATCTGGATTGTATCAATTGCCATCGTCAGACCCTGGCCAAATTCAAGGACGCCGGTCCGATAACCTGCGGCGGGTGCCATGATCCCGCCCAGCAAAAATTGATTGAAAAACTCAAGGATGTCCCGCGTATGCAGCGCAACCAGCCCGATACGGTTTTTGTGCGCACCAGCAAGTCCGGCATCAAAGATCCCAAGCAGGCCACCCGCATGAAGATGGTGCCGTTCAGCCACAAATCCCATGAAACATATAATGATACCTGTCGGGTGTGTCATCACGCTAATTTAAATGCCTGTGTCCAGTGCCACACTTTGCAGGGCACCAAAGAAGGCAAATTTGTCACTCTTGAGGCCTCCATGCACCGCCTCAATGTCAATATGAGCTGTTTGGGATGTCATGAGATAAACCAGCGTTCGCCAGAGTGCGCCGGCTGTCATGTCAGCATTGCCAAAACCCGGCAACAGGATCCGACTGCCTGTCAGGCCTGTCATATGGCCGATGTGGCGCAAGTTGCAGAGGATCTGCAATATACCGATGAAAAAGAACTGGCCACAAGGTATCTCAACGCTCGCGAACCCATGAGCGCCATGTACCCGGCTGCGGATATACCTGAAACCGTTGAAATCAAGGCCTTGAAGAACCAATACGAGTTGGTCAAGTTGCCGCATCGTAAAATCATCCAGACGCTGTCAAAAAACATTCAAGATAACCAGCTGGTGGCCTATTTTCACACTGATAAAAACACGCTGTGTCAGGCATGTCACCATCATAGCCCGGCGGCCCAAAAACCGCCCAGCTGTGCCAGCTGTCACGGCCAGCCCTTTGATGAGCGGGATTTGTCCAAGCCGGGACTGATGGCGGCGTATCATCGTCAGTGCATGGAGTGTCACGATGCCATGGGCCTTGCAAAACCGGTGGCAACCAATTGTGTGGCCTGTCACCCTAAAAAAAGCTAGAAGCTATCTTAAAAATGCATCTAACGCCAAGGGCTTTGTTATCCAGGATAAATGGATTACACATCTATTTCTATGTAGATTATGGTGTGCATCAAACCGATTCAAAATGCTCGAATATCGCGGCAAGATGCCGCTCCCACACAGGCCTTGGCAGTGAATACCTAAAACTGAATATGTTGATTTAAAAAGGTGGGAGTGGCTTTTAGCCACGAATTATATGCTCCACTTTCGAATCGGTTTTCGCCGCGCTTTGTTGAACACCTTAAATTTTTTGGATCAGGTGTGAAATCCCGCTTTCAAGCGGGGAACGTAATCTGCTATTTTTAAGACAGCTTCAGATTTTAGTTAATTTTAAGAATTTTAAGACTGCAAAAGTTGAGGAAACTATGTCGATCACACGCAGAAAATTTTTAGGCTGGTTGGGTGCCGCCACTGCCGGTACGACCCTGGGGCAAAGCGCCAACGCGGCCTCAAACAAGCAATTTAGCGGTTATCCAAACAGCATGGGCGTATTGTTTGACAATACCCGCTGCATTGGATGCCGCAAATGCGAAGAAGGCTGCAACAAGGTCAATGAGCTGCCGGCGCCCGATAAGCCCTTTGATGATCTTACTGTTCTGGATATCAAACGGCGCACCGATCCCAAGGCTTACACCATCGTCAATCGCTTTGATGCGGTCAGCAATGCGAATATTAAAGGGCCGCTGTATCGCAAGGTTCAGTGCAATCACTGCCTGGAGCCGGCCTGTGCGTCGGCATGCTTTGTGCGGGCGTTTACCAAAACGAAAAAGGGCGCTGTCATTTACGATGAGTCAGTTTGTGTGGGCTGCCGCTATTGTATGATTGCCTGCCCATTTGAAATACCGACTTACGAATACGACAGCGCCATGGAGCCGCGGGTGATGAAATGCACAATGTGTTCTCCGCGAATTGAGAAAGGCCTGCTTCCCGGTTGTGTGCAGTCCTGCCCCACCGAAGCGTTAACGTATGGCAAACGCACCGACCTTTTGAAAGTCGCCCGGAGGCGAATCAATAAATTCCCGGATCGTTACGTGAATCATATCTACGGCGAAAATGAAATGGGCGGCACCAGCTGGCTGTATCTGTCGGCGGTGCCTTTCAAAGAGGTCGGCATGCGCGAAGACCTGGGTATCACCCCGGCGCCGAAACTGACCGCCGGCGCGCTCAGCGGCGTGCCGATTGTCGTCGGGCTCTGGCCGGTGCTGTTGACCGGCATTTATGCCATGTCAAAGCGCAAAGAGAAAATC
>CAZJHF010000168.1:0-8606 GCA_964545505.1 uncultured Desulfobacterales bacterium
CAGTTGCTTGGATATCGCCAGGCCCAACCCGGTTCCACCGTACTTACGGGTCGTTGAGGTGTCTGCCTGCGAGAAAGACTGGAACAGCTTGTCCATCTGCTCCTGAGTCATACCGATACCGGTATCGCGCACTGCAAACTCCACCGTAACCTGCTCGCCCTTCTTTTCGACCAAGCTGATCTTCACCACGATCTCACCTTTATCAGTGAACTTGACCGCATTGTTGGTCAGGTTGATCAGCACCTGGCCCAGCCTCAAGGGATCGCCCACCAGAAAGCGGGGCACCTCTGTGTTCACATTGAACAGCACCTCGAGCGCTTCTTTTTCCTGGGCCTTGACCGTAGCCAAATTGGCCAGGTTATCCATGACGTCTTCCAGATTAAAGTCGACCGTCTCGATGTCCAGTTTGCCGGCTTCAATCTTGGAGAAATCCAAAATGTCATTGATGATGCCCAGAAGCGCATTGGCCGATGACTGGATTTTATTCAAATAGTCGCGCTGTTTGGATGACAGATCGGTTTTGAGCGCCAGGTGGGACATGCCGATGACCGCATTCATGGGGGTGCGGATCTCGTGGCTCATGTTGGCCAGAAAATCGCTCTTAGCCCGGGTGGCCTCTTCGGCCTTGGACTTTTCCTCATCCAGGTCCTCCATCATGTTGAGCATGGCCGATTGGGCCGCATCCAGCTCTTTGATGCGTTCCTGCAGCTCGATGTCCATTTTTTTGCGTTCGGTGATGTCTTCAGTCGTATTGATGACTTCCGTTGGAGAGGTGCCGGGTTCGGTTGGGTTAAAGATGGATCGAACCGCTACGGTTTTTCCCCCGCTGACGGAGTTATATTCGGCTTCAAACACGGTTTGCTCACCGGCAAGCGCGCCAAGTACGGCAGCACGCAACTCATCATTTTTAATTTCCTCCTTTAATTTCATTCCAATAATTTTTTCACGGATTGATCCCATGATTTCAGCATGTCTTTCGTTGCAGTCAAGAATGATACCGTCTTTGCCAATATAGGTAATCCCTACAGGAGAGCTACGAAAAATGGTACGCAATTGCAGTGTCTGTTCTCGTAAGGCCTCTTCGGCCTGTTTGAGTTCGGAGATGTCACGCACAATGCCGCTAAAAAGACGCCGATCTTTCAACTGGACATCGCTGACAGCCAGATAAATTGGAAAGGTGGTGCCGTCTTTGCGTCGCGCGATCATCTCGCGCGCGGCCCCTATTATTTTGGCCTCGCCGGTATCCAGGTAATTTTGAACATACCGGTCGTGCCGGCTGTGGTGAGGTTCCGGCATCAGTATGTTCACATTCTGACCGACGACCTCTGCGGCCTTGTAGCCGAATATTCGCTCAGCCGCCGGATTAAATTCTTCGATGATACGCTGGTCATTAATCGTAATGATGCCGTCAGCAGCGTGATCCACGATGGCACGGGTTCTGGCCGCATGCACTCTTTGTTGATCTTCTATGCGCCTGCGCTCGGTGATGTCTTCTTTTACGGCAACGAAATGGGTGATTTCACCTTCATCATTTACGATGGGTGAGATCGAGGCGCTTTCCCAAAATTCCTCCCCACTTTTTTTGCGGTTAATAAATTCTCCCTGCCAGACATTTCCGGAAAGTATCGTCTCCCAGAGTTCTTTGTAATATGATTGGGGAAGATCCCCCGACTTTAATACGCTTGGATTCTGTCCGATAGCTTCATCTTCGTTATATCCAGTAACTTCGCAAAATGTTGGATTAACGTATTCAATGGTTCCATCTTTAGCGGTAATGACCACTGAAACCGGGCTCTGCGCTACCGCTTGGGATACTTTTTTTAATTCGGCGGTGGCTTCATGCACCCGTCTGGTGATTGTCTGGTTGCGCTGAATGAAAAATGCAATAAAGGCAGCTATGATGAGTGTGCCGACGATTCCCCCCATAGAGGTTAGATTGGCCAGTCCCTCCTTGGGGCCCTCGCTGAATTCTTGGTCCATGTACCAGGTGATCGATAGGTCTGCGCCGGCGCTGACCGTGCGGGTGGTCACGGAGTACAGGGCGTCCGGTACCGACTTGCCGAAGACTTCACGCAGGTTGCCGGGGCCATCGGGTGCTTTGAAGCGGCCCTGGATATGCAGCTGCAAACCTACCAGTTGGTGGATATCGAACAGTCCTTTGACGATGGCATCGTAATTGACCAGACCGATGACAACCAGCGGACCGCCCGCGTCCTGGATGGCCAGCGCCGCCGGGGAATAGCGTGCACCGTGCTCTGCGCTAAAGGGTCGCCCCAGCATCACCTGGTCCGGATGATCGACGGCAACCTTGATATTTTCGAGAATCTCCGGCTGCCGGCTCAAGGGCGTGTCCGGCGATAGCGGGCCCAGGGGATCATTGGTAAATTTGATCGACCATTCTTTGCCGTCCACCTGCGGGCGCGCTACAGCCTTGGCATCGAGGAAAAAGGCGGTGGCACGGGCTTCGAGGCCATCCGTGGCACCCAGAAACTCGACTTCGGAAACCTCGCGTGAGTTCTCAAACAGGATCGCCAGGCCGGACAAGGGGGCATAGCTTTCTTCCAGCCATCCCAGCAACGTACCGGAAAGCCACTGGGCGACCCGGGTGGCCTGCGCCTCCCAGGCTTCCCGGGCGTCGGAGCGGAAGGCTTCACTTAGTGCATAGGATCCGGCGATGCCCCCAGCCACCAACAGAATCAGTAAAATCCATGTTAATGCAGTTCGCATATGCAGATAATACCTAAATGTTGCATTTAATTATGCCGCCAAGACACGAAGCCACTAAGAAAAGCTTTAGTCAATAGTAATTTTTTGTGCCTTTGAGCCTTTGTGGCTATTATTCCGTCCTGTGCGGATTAGGCCCTCAATGTTGAATTTGGTTCTGCCACCAAGACACGACGCCACCAAGACACGAAGTCACCAGGATAGATTTTAATAAAAAGTTTTACTTTGTGTCTTAGTGCCTTCGTGGCCAGATTTATAGCTTATCCGGGTTTTTATACCACTTCTATTGATTGATACTGAATATAGGCCGAAACCCCTTCGGCGCTAAGGTCGTCGATGAATCCCAGCTGCGAATATTGTCACGGTCCAGGACCATCACCTTAGGCGCCACATGTTTATAATAGGTTTTTTTCTCGAGGATGCGCACCATGACATCCACAGCGATGCGCGCCTGCAGCACCGTCAGATCACTGGGAGCTGCCGTGATGTGGCCCCGGCGGATGCCGCGATCCACCCCCGGGCTGTAATAATATGAAAGAATTTTAATGCGGTCTGCCAGCCCGCGTCGTCGCAGAATTTTTACGGCCGCTTCTGCTGTAACCGCCGTGCCCACGATGCCGTCCAGTTCCGCGGCATGCCGGTTGAGGACCGCCTCGATCAGCTTTGTCTGGGCTGCGCTGCCGGTGTCGCCATGCTGCGATTCGACGATGTCGATGGCGCCATAAGCGATTGCTTTTCGGAAGCCGGCATCACCGGCCGCCACCCAGCCGGCACCTTTGGGCCCGGGAAACCAGGCCACCTTCATGGGCTTGCCCATATTCTTTTGCAGACGACGCAGGTAAGTACCGGCCTGATGACCCATATCCCAGAAGGATACGGCCGCCCGGGCGGCAATATCCGGTGATGACAGGCCGTTGATCAAATCCAGCACCGGAATACCCATATCAGCGGCCTTTTTGACAAGGTCGTTGAGGCCTTCCAGGGATATGGCCCCGATAATCAGACCATCGGGTTTTTCTTTGAGACTGTCTTCGATCTGGCGCCGTTGTACCGATAGCTGGTCGTAACCACCGGCTTCGTATATCGAAAGACTAATACCCAGACGGCGCGCCTCGTCGATCAACCCGTAGTTGACTCCCAACCAGTAAGCATCTTTGAGGTGCGGGATAAAGACGCGAATACGCCATTTTTTCTGCGCCCGGTCCAGCGGCGTATACATTTTCTGGTCGTGCTGGCGCTCATCATTAAACGGGGGATTCCATACATCCACCTCCAATGGATACCAGGCCTTTTCAGCCAACACCATTGATGGCGCTAGCACGAGGAAAAAGGTGAGTACCCACATCAGCCCGCCGCAGTTTTTCAGCCGGTCATAAATTTGCGCATAAATGACGTTATGCAAGCGTTTCATTTTCAATACCCTGTTAATGGATTTTGTATTTTTCTGCATATCCGGTTCCTTTAAGGAGTTCATTGATTTCCTTTTTCAGCTCGATCATCTTCTGTTCGCGACCGATGGCCATGCGCCTGAATCTGGCCAATTCATCCAAGCGGTCTTTTAGCTCTCTTTCGGCTTTTTTGGGGCCGCTGAGATCCACCATCCAGGCCAGAACGCCGTTTCGGCCTTCGTATTCGGTGCGGATGAATGTCGCCAGAGTATCGTGAATTTCTCGTTCGGCGCCATAGGTTCGCAGCTCGACATCGCGGACAATACCCGATTCTTTAAGCTTCGCCAGCATTTGCTTGCGGTCTTCCGGGTTAACGTAGGCTTCTCGCGCCGTCTGTCCGACTTTACGATCAAAAAGTTCGATAAACCGCGGATTGGCAAAGCGGACAACATCATCGGTGGAAATGCCGACACCCACCGGGCTGTTGTCCAGGATCGTCTGCAGCTGTTCGCGCTCCGCCAGCAGGGCCGTTTCTATTTTCTTGCGTTCGGTGATATCCATGAACGAGACAACGGCACCGACGGCCCGGCCGTCTTTCTTTATCGGCATACTGGTGTATTCCACATGAAAAGGCGTACCATCCTTTCGCCAGAGGACTTCATTGCTTATTTGATGATCGGTGCCGGTTGAATACGTCAAAAACATGGGGCATTCTTCTTTTGGATATTTTGTTCCATCTTCGTGGGAATGATGAATTTTTTCATGGACAAATTGTCCGATGAGCTCATCCGGTCCGTATCTCAGCATTCGGTTGGCCGCCGGATTAATGAATGCCACTTTGCCCTCCAGGTCGACGCCAAAGATTCCCTCCCCTGCAGAATCCAGCAGCAGGCTGGAGCGTTCCACCGCTTCTTCGAGTTGTATCTGCTTTTGCTGCAATTCGGCTGTGCGCTCGTCAACCTTCGCTTCCAGGTTTTCATTGAGAAGGCGCAACTCACGCTGGTTTTGATTGAGCGAGCGAGCCGTTTCTGCCAGCCGTTTTTGCATGGCCGAAAATGCGCGGCTCAGAACGGCCAGCTCATCTTCACCCTCGATGTGCAAGGTTTCCGGTCCTTCTTCCGGTTTTTTGAGATCAAAGGATTCAACCGCGTCCTTTAAGCGCAGTAAGGGACGTGAAAGAAAGCGCCGGCTGATCCAGGAAAAGAAAATCCAAAGCAAAACAATCTGGGCGGCCGCTCCGACGATCATCAGGATAACCCGATATTTGATACGTTCAACAATGACGCGGGTATCGGAAAATAAAGTGACTTCGCCAACAACTTCAACTTTTTCTCCTGTTTGATGGACCAATCGAAAACGATAATCAAAACTATCGCTGACGTTCTTATCTTCCGGAGCATCTGCAATGGTTCCATCCGGCTGGTAATATCTTTCAATGCCGTCTCGGGGATGAGGCACCCAGCCCCGGCGGGTCAGGATTTGCCCGGTGTTGGGATCGACAATGCGAACACCAACAATTTCCGGAATTTGCAAAATACCCTCGATTAAAGCTGAAATTTTGTTCATATCCAGAGACCAGATGTCTTCCGCCAGCGGCTGGCTGAAGGTGTTTTCGTAGATTTTGAGTTCCCGCAAAATGCCTTGTCTCGCACTGCGGTATGTTTCGGCGACCAGCCAGAAAGTGATGCCACAGACCACCACCAGATAAAAAAGCATGGTGTAGCCAAAAATCCTATCCCCTAAATGTTTTGATCTGAATAATCGCATGATTTACCTACTAAGTTCGATCAACAAGAATCAATTTTGTTTACGGCAGCAATTATCCACGACAAGCCGAAATTGAATATGGACGATTGAATATTTGTGGATGTCTTTCCGTTCCGTTTTTTTAAAAATCGATTGTAGTCCCTAAATATTCGACTTGCAATCTCCATTATTCAATATTAAGAGCCTACTCCTGGTATTTTTGCAACATTTCCCGATAGGCATCCGTTTGCTGGATATCGCGGATGGCATCCCAGATGCGCTCGGTCAGTTGCGGATATTTGCTAGCAAATGCCTTTGAAATAAGCAGATAATACTCTTTTTCTTTGAGCGGCGGCTGGAGTTTCTCAATAGCCTGGTAGCGCGGCCCCAACTTGTCAAGTACATTGTCGACGATGGTTTCCATATCTGCATAGGCTGATATCCTGTTGGCAAGTAGTTTATCGAGATTGGTTTTGACGCTGGCTTCTTCCTGTACCGTATGGCCCATATTGCGCAAATCGTCTGCGATGGCATAGGCAAGCTGGGAGCCGATCGGGTTTTGGGCATTGCTGAGAGTTTCACCATCCCAACTCACCCCGGATCCTTTTCTGGCATAGAGGACATAGCTGTTTTTATATATAGATCGCGAAGGATCCAATTTGCCGTCGCGGGTCGGGTAAACTCCATATTCTGCTCTGGACGGCTTGTAACTGGCGTGAAAGGTTGCATCGGCTGCGCCATTTTCCAACACATAAAGACAGCGTTTCCAAGGCATGCGTTTAAATTGAAACTGCACCCCGACCTTTTTTTCGAGCATTTTCAACAATTCTACGGTTATCCCTGGCTTTGTCCAATCAATGGAACTACCGCCACCTAAAATCCGCGGGGCATTTTCTTTGTTCATGTAGACCACACGAAAAATGGGTTCTGCCCATAGAGGTGAAACCCCCCATAGAAGCATGGTAGCAGCAATCAGCCATATAGTTTTTTTTACCATTGTCTATCTCCTAACTATTTGATGCTCCATATATTTGATATGTGCAAATTATGTCGTCAAAATTGTTTATATAATTATACCTAAAAAGTAAATCAATGACCTTCAAAAGAAAGAGAACAGGTGTCATGTTAGTCTTCGGCAGGCGGTTTTAACCCCAATTGCCCGATGCTCGCAACATTACAGGGATGCGCTTTGAGCGCTCCCAGGTGAACGAATGGTGTCAGCAACCCAATAGGGCCGGCCACCAGGGTGCTCAGGGATTTGGAAGCCCGGGTTAATGCGGAGGCCTTGTCCACGCCCACATGGGGCTCCATGATACTTCCGCTGACCCGCAGATTGGTTAAAAAGCTAAACTCGGGACCTGCAGGCTTGGGCACCAGTAAAAAATTAATCTTTTCGGTGCCCAGGTTGCTTTTTCCTTTACCTGTCAGGACACCGGCCCGGGTGTCAAATACAAAGGCCCGGCTGGCGGCCACGCCCTTCTTGAAATCGAACTGCACTATGGCACATTTGATCTGATCGGCCGCTTTGTGTGGTTTCCAGATCTGGAAGACTTTTTGGGAAAGACCCGCAGAGAGCATGTCGAGGTATTCGGTCAGGTAACCTTCACCCATGACCGCAGCAATCTCACCGTCCAGGTTCGCCATCAGGCTGTGAACCGAGATCCCGCTGCTTTTGCCGTGGGCCGCGATATCGATGATGGCCCGAATCTGATCGCTCTTGCCGAGTTCTTTGAGGAATTCTCCCAGATTAAAGTCTTGAACCAGAAAATGGATCGCCACCTGGGATGGTGTGCCGGCCGTAATATGAAGGTTTCCCGAAATTTTGGTCTCCTTATAGGTTGCTTCGAGCTTATCGATGCTGAAATCATGCTCCTCGAGTTTAAGCGCCATGTGACCGAAATCAAGGCGCGCGTCTTTGGCGTGGATGTTTCTGGCCTTCAGCTGGATATCGGCGTCCACTTTCTTCAGGAGATCCAGAGGCAGGGGCACATCTGAAAACAAAAGCGCCTTTTTCTCATTTTTATCTGCAGGTTTTTGTTGGTTTTTTTCGAAGCTTTTCATCAACGTTGTGAAATCGATCACCGATGACTCCAGGCTTGCGCTAATTTTGGGGCGCTTGAGAAACTCTACTTTGATCAGGCCTTTAAAATCGCTTTTATCAATGATTGCCGAAACCGCGTTCAGCGAAATGGCTTTGGCCGAACCCAAAAGTTTACCGCTCACATCAAAAGAACCCAGATTGGGCAGTTCTGCCCCGACCAGCGGCCCGATTTCGGCCAACTCCTTGCCGGTTAACCTGGACCGCAGGTCCATGCCCTCGAGGGTGAGCAGATCTTTGACGGTACCCGTTAAAGAAAGGCGCATACTGCCCAGACTGGCGCTCCCCTGTGCCGCCTGCAGAGCGAGCACGTCCGTGGAGCCGGTCAATCGGCCTTGAATTTCGAATTGATCGGTTGCGGGCAGTTTTTCTCCGATGATGACGCCAAACTCGGTCAGATTCTTACCGTTTAATCGGGACTGCAGGTCCATGCCCTTGAGAGTGAAAAAATCTTTAACCGTTCCGTTTACGCTGAAGCGCAGACTACCCCGGCTGGCACTGCCTTGAGCCTCCTTAAGCGATAAGGCTTTTGCAGAGCCCGTCAGGCGCCCTTTAAGCGCAAATTGTTCGGTTGCCGGCAGCTTCTGATCGATGATCGGTCCCATTGCTGACAGATCCTTACCGGAACCGTTCACTTTTAGATCGATGCC
>CAZJHF010000169.1:0-8580 GCA_964545505.1 uncultured Desulfobacterales bacterium
GTGATTGAAACAGCGCTATTAAAAGCGCTACACGCCATGCCTGGCGCACCAAAAATAAAGGCCGTTTGAGCAATCAAACGGCCTCTTAGTTTTTCATAGACAGATTTTGTTTTTACCACCAAGCTCACGAAGGCCACGAAGACGAACATTAACACATTTTTTTTACATCTTCGGGCTTCCCACGCCCGCCATGCAAGCAAGGCGAGGCGGGCGGGTTCGTGCACTTTGTGGTGGAAAATTTCAAATGATCACACGCATAACCAGTTATCCACCCGTTACATGTTTTTACAGGCCTTTGGCGCGCTTTTATTCGGCGGCTTCCGGTTCTTCAGCCGGCGGCTCCGGGCACACGCTGGTCGGATCGGCCATCAGCGCCAGATCCGCATAGCGGGTATTGAATTGTTCTTCCAGCTCGGCGTGCAGCTTTTCGGCTTCTTCCGGGAAGGTGCGCTTCAGGGATGCAAAGCGGATTTCTCCATCCAGGAATTTGCGCAGGGTGCCGTCAGGTTTTTTGTTATCCAGGATAAAGGGATTTTCGCCCTTGTCCTTGAGCGTCGGGTTGTAGCGATACAACGGCCAGTAACCGGATTGCACCGCCAATTTTTCTTCTTCCTGGCTTTTGCCCATACCGGCCAGAATCCCCTGATTGATACAGGGTGAATAGGCCAGGATGATAGAAGGCCCGTCATAGCTTTCAGCTTCCAGAATAGCTTTCATCATCTGTTGTTTGTTGGCGCCCATGGCCACGCTGGCCACATAGATATAACCGTAAGACATCATCATTTGACCCATGTCCTTTTTGGGTGTCTTTTTGCCGGAAGCCGCAAACTTAGCGACCGAACCGGTGGGCGTGGCCTTTGAGGATTGTCCCCCGGTGTTGGAGTATACTTCGGTATCCATCACCAAAATATTGATGTCTTCTCCGGTCGCCAATACATGGTCGATCCCGCCGAAACCAATATCATAAGCAGCACCGTCGCCGGCAAATACCCAGTAGGATTTTTTAGTAAACAGTCGGTCGTGTTCGGCAATTTCAGCCAGAAGTTTATTGCCATTCTGCTGGCCAAGCAATGCTTTAAGCTGATCACCGTATTTTCTGGATCCCTCCGCAACTTTGAAATTATCCAGCCAGCCCTGCATGGCATCTTTGATGTCCTGGCTGACATCGGTCTTTAAAGCCGCCTGCACCAAATCGGCCACTTTTTGCCGTTGCTGCAGGGCACCCAAAAACATACCGTAGGTAAACTCGGCTGGATCTTCAAACAAAGAATTGCCCCAGGTGGGACCGAAACCGTCTTTGTTGACACAATAGGGTATCGCCGGGGCTGAGCCGCCCCAGATGGAGCTACAGCCGGTGGCATTGCCGATCACCATGCGCTCACCATACAACTGGGTCAGCAGTTTGGCATACGGTGTCTCCCCACAGCCGGCACAGGCGCCGGAAAACTCCAGCAGGGGCTGACAGAACTGGCTGCCCTTGACTGTGGTTCGCCCGACCACATCGTCACGCACTGGCAGCTCCACGCTGAATTCATGAAACGGGACCTGCAACGGTGTTTGGGTTTCCAGGGGTTTCATGACCAGGGCTGTTTTTTTAGCAGGGCAGATATCGGCACAGTTGCCGCATCCCATGCAATCTAGAGTGTCGACCTGAATTCGGAAATAATAATCCTTCAGCTCTTTGCCCACCGCTTTTTTGGCCTCGTAGCCATCCGGGGCTTCGGCCAGCTCCGCTTCAGTCAGCAGCACCGGTCGGATGCTGGCATGGGGGCAGACCATGGCACACTGGTTACACTGGATACAGTTTTCCATAATCCATTCCGGCACATTGATGGCCACGCCCCGCTTTTCGTACTTGGAGGTGTCCACCGGAAAGATGCCGTCCGGTTGGAAAACGCTGACCGGAAGTTTGTCGCCCTGCTGAGCCAAAATCGGCCGCATCACATTTTTGACAAAATCCGGCTCGTCCTTTCCAGCCGCCGATTTGTCGGTGGCATCCGCCCACGATTCGGGATATTCGATTTCCACCAGGTTATCCAGGGTCTGGTCCACAGCGGCAAAGTTCATATCCACGATCTTCTGGCTCTTTTTTTCAAACAGCATTTGGATCTGATCTTTTAGATAAGCGATGGCATCATCCACCGGGATCACATTGGCCAGCTTGAAAAAGGCGGTCTGCATGATCATGTTGATGCGGCCGCCAAGGCCCGCCTCACGGGCGATGGCTTCAGCATCAATATTGTAAAATGTGAGTTTTTTGGCGGCGATGGTGCGGCGCATCTCTGCCGGCAGTTTGGCTTCCATTTCCTCGGGTGACCAGCGCGAGTTAAGAACAAATGTTCCACCGTCTTTGATGCCTTCGAGCACATCGTAGATGCCGACATAATTGGACTTGTGGCAGGCAATATAATCCGCCGTATCGATCAGGTAGGTGGATTGAATCGGATTGTGACCAAATCGCAAATGCGAAATGGTTACGCCGCCGGATTTCTTTGAATCATAGGAAAAATAGGCCTGGGCGTACATATCGGTATTGTCGCCGATAATTTTGATGGCACTTTTATTGGCGCCCACGGTTCCATCGGCACCAATCCCCCAGAATTTACACTGAACGGTGCCTTCTGGCGTCACATCCAGCGATTCCCCCACTTCCAGAGATGTGTTTGTCAGATCGTCTTGAATCCCCACCGTAAAGTGGTTTTGGGGACTGCTGGATTTCATATTTTCATAGACCGCCAGCACCATGGCCGGATTAAATTCCTTGGAACCCAGTCCATAGCGGCCGCCGATGATTTTAGGCGTTTGAGCGCGCTCCATATAGGCGGTGCAAACATCCATGTACAACGGCTCGCCCAGCGCACCGGGTTCTTTGGTCCGATCCAGCACGGTGATGGTTTTGGCGCTTTGCGGAATGGCGTCAAACAGGTGTTCAGCTGAAAACGGTCGGAAGAGGCGTACTTTAACCAGCCCGACTTTTTCACCCTGGGATTGTAGATAATTGATGACCTCCTCGATGGTTTCACAGGAAGAGCCCATGGAGATGACGATGCGGTCGGCTTCCGGATCGCCCACATAATCAAAAAGGTTGTACTGCCGGCCGGTTAGATCGCTGACCTTTTTCATGTAGTCGCTGACGATGCCCGGCACCTTGAGGTAATAGGGATTGGCGGCTTCACGGCCCTGAAAATAGATATCCGGGTTTTGAGCCGTGCCCCGGAGTTCGGGTCGTTCCGGATTGGCGCCGCGGGCGCGAAATTTGGCCACGGCTTCCAAGTTGGTGAGTTTGGCCATATCGTCATAGTCTATAACGGTAATTTTCTGGATTTCATGTGAAGTGCGGAAGCCATCGAAAAAATGCCCAAAAGGAATGCTGCTTTCAATGGCAGACAGGTGCGCGGTAAGACCCAGATCCATAACTTCCTGCACCGAAGCCGATGCGAGCAGGGCAAAACCGGTCTGGCGAACCGCCATCACATCCTGATGATCGCCAAAAATAGACAACGCATGCGCAGCGATGGCCCGGGCGGATATATGCAGCACTGCCGGAAGCAGTTCCCCGGACATTTTATACATATTGGGTATCATCAACAACAGCCCCTGGGAGGCCGTAAAGGTGGTGGTCAGCGCCCCGGCCGCCAGCGAGCCGTGCACCGAAGCCGCGGCACCCGCTTCAGACTGCAGCTGACGAACGATCATGGCTTGATCGAAAATGTTTTTGCGGCTCTGGGCGGCCCATTCATCGGCAATTTCACCCATGGGTGAAGAGGGTGTGATCGGATACAGGGTGGCCACATCGCTCATGGCATAGGCCACATGAGCGGCTGCCGTATTTCCATCCATGGTTTTCATATCATTGGTTGCCATAGTGTGCTCCTTTGATTCAAAGTCTTGGGAATTTACTTAGATTATTTTGGTAATTAAATTCGTAAATTATAAATCTACTATCCAGCACTCCAATACTCCAGTACTCCCACACTCCTGATGGTAGAAACATAACTTTTTTTAATTCTAATCTATTACGTTTAACCCAGGAGTTTTTTGAAGAAATCATTACCCTTATCATCAACGATGATAAAGGCCGGAAAGTCCTTTACAGTTATCATAAAAATGGCTTCCATGCCAAGTTCTTCATATTCAAGGGTTTCAACATTGGTGATACATTCTTTGCCCAATCGGGCTGCCGGCCCCCCGATGGAGCCCAGATAGAACCCGCCATATTTTTGGCAGGAGTCGGTAACCCCTTTAGAGCGGTTGCCTTTGGCCAACATGATCATCGAACCGCCCTGGGCTTGAAAAATCGGTACATACGGATCCATACGGCCGGCGGTGGTTGGCCCGAAAGACCCAGACGCATACCCTGGTGGGGTCTTGGCCGGTCCGGCGTAATAAATCATATGGTTTTTAAAATAATCCGGCAGGGCTTCACCGCGGTCCAGGCGCTCTTTTAATTTAGCATGGGCAATGTCCCGCGCAACCACAATTTTGCCGGTCAGCAGTAATGGCGTCGCCACCGGATATTGATTCAACTGTGCCCGGATCTGGTCCATGGGTTGGTTCAAATCAATGCGCACTGCATCGGCATCAGCCACATCGACTCCTGGCAGATACCGGGCCGGCTGGGTTTCCAGCTGTTCTAAGAAAATCCCCTTTGATGTGATCTTGGCTTTAATATTGCGGTCCGCACTGCAGCTGACCCCTACCCCGATAGGACAGGATGCGCCGTGACGCGGCAAGCGGATCACCCGGGTGTCCAGACAAAAATATTTGCCGCCAAACTGGGCGCCGACACCCAGCTCCCGGGATATCTCCAGCAAGCGGTCTTCCAGTTCCAGATCCCGAAATGCATGCCCTAACCGGTTGCCTTCGGTCGGCAGGCCGTCCAGATAGCGTGCGGTTGCCAACTTCACCGTCTTGAGGTTGAGTTCAGCAGAAGTCCCGCCGATAACAAAGGCCAAATGATAAGGTGGACAGGCCGCCGTACCCAGAGACTTCATCTTGTCGGTCATGAAATTCAACAGCCCATCAGGGGTCAGGACGGCCTTGGTTTCCTGAAAAAGATAGGTTTTATTGGCCGATCCGCCGCCTTTGGCCATAAATAAAAAATGGTATTCATCACCTATCACAGCGTAAAGTTCGATCTGGGCCGGCAAATTGGTGCCGGTGTTTTTTTCGTCGTACATGTTCAGGGGTGCATTCTGGGAGTAGCGCAGGTTGTCCCGGGTATAGGCGTTCAATATTCCTTTTGAAAGGGCTTCTTCATCTGAAAATCCGGTCCAGACACCCTGGCCTTTTTTGCCAATGACGATGGCCGTGCCGGTATCCTGACACATGGGAAACTCGCCTTCGGCCGCAATCACCGCATTTTTTAAAAGCTCCAGCGCCACGCGCTTGTCATTGGCTGAAGCTTGCGGATCATCAAATATGGCGGCCAGTTGCTTCAGGTGGGCCGCGCGCAGGTAATGCGATACATCGTAAAGTGCCTGTTCAGCCAGCAGCGTTAAGCCTTCCGGTGCCACTTGTAATAGCTGTTTCCCATCAATCCCTATTGAAGATACATGCTCATCTGTCAATTGGCGATATGCGGTGGAATCAGCTTCCAGGGGAAACATCTCCTGGTAGGTAAAATCGACCATCTGTGCTTGCTCCTGTCCAATTTTCGGGATTTTGCGATAACGTGAAAACGGTCTCAAAACAGCGGATTATGCCCAAGGATCCGCCCTGGCGGATTGGATTTACTTTTTGAGATTTCATTTGATGTGAAGGGTTTAATTACCAACAGGCGCAGGAAGTGTCAAGGCGTTTCGTTTTGAGTCTGATGGGTTTATTGCAATGAGATGAAAACAAACCGGTTTGGCGAGTCTACTGTGTTTCGTGTTGGGTGTTTGGTGTTTGGGTCTCTGAATGTCATGAAAAAGCGACCCTTTACCAAACACTAAATACTAAACACCGAGAGCCTATTCCTCTTTGGGCTTAAGATGCTCGGGAACCTCCAGCATGTTGATCAAAAGGGGCTTTAAAAAGGACCAGCGGATACCGATTTTATAGACTTCCTCCAGATCACGGATGGCATCCCAGCAGTTGTGGCAGGGTGCGATGACCAGTTTGGCCTCGGTTCCAAGGATCTGATCCCGTTTGACTTTCATGCCGATGTTGCGCTGTTGGCGGTAGCGGCCGATACCGTTTAAACCGCCGCCGCCGCCGCAGCAGAAATTATGCTCCCGGTTGGGTGTCATTTCGCGGAAATCTTCTGCGATATAACTCATAATTTCGCGGGCTACATCGGCCAGGCCGCCATTGCGGATATAATTACAGGAATCCTGGTAGGTTACCGGTTCTTTGATTTTTTTGGACGGATCGATTTTCAGTTTCCCGGTCCGCAGGGCCTCGGCTACCCACTCCACATAATGCAGACTGTCAATCGGTGTCTTGCCGGTTTTAAGCCCGGCCCAGTAAGGCCCTTCAATAACGGTGGCGCGATAGGCATGGCCGCATTCGGTGACCACCATACGCTCAGGCTTTAAGCGCTCCATGGCATCATAAACCGATTCGACCTGCATTTTGGCCGCTTCCCAGTCACCGGCAAACATGGCCAGGCTGGTTTCCTCCCAGCCTTCGCTGGGCACCGTCCAGTTTTCACCGGCCACGTGAAACAGGATGGCCGCTTCGGCGATGTCTTCCGGATAATGTTTGGGCTCGCGGGCATTGACCGTATAAATGATATCCGCATTTTCTTTATCCACTGGAATTTCCAATCCCGGCCAATCCTCCTCGTATTCCTCCGCCATCCATTCACAGGTATCCACCCAGTCTTCGGTGGTAATATCCATCTGGGCCCGAAAGATACGGTGCATGCCGGAACCGATCTTCATTTCCCAGGGCACATACCCCTGCCCGTAGAGCAAGCCACGCAGGTAACTGAACATAATGCCGGTGTCAATCCCGAAGGGGCAATAAACCCCGCAACGGGTACAGCAGGTGCATTTGGAATAGGCCCAGTCCATGCACTTTTGCATAAAGGTATTGTCGACATCCCCTTTGCGGGCAATCAATTTACCTAAAGTTTCTTGAATTTTGTAGGAGGGTACCTGCTTGGGGTCGCGATTGTTGGCCAGATAGTAAAAGCAACTTTCGGCACACAGCCCGCAGTGCGAGCAGATTTCCAGCCAGGTCTTGGTTCGTGATTTCAACGATTTTTGAATGACCCCCCACAGCGCTTTGCGGTCCACATCCAGATCATTCATCTGCTGATAGTATTCTTTGCCGCTTTTATCGGCCAGCAGGGCCTGCAGTTGTTCTTTGGTATCTACGGTCTTTTTGTTACAAAGTGTTCCTTCCGGCATTGTTCTACATCCTCATACTGATTTTATTTAGATGGTTATTTTGACAATCGTGAATGCAAACGAATATAGCAGCAAATTTAAAAAAATGGAATGTTTTTACCTTAATTTTGCACGCGATGGACATGCACCTTTACCACGCCATGCCCTTGCTTTTCATGCCGCCGCGCTTGATACCGTAATCCATGCCCAGCTGGGCCCGGGTCATGAAGAAAAGCAGGAAATGCGATAGTTTGGTCAGCGGTATGGCAATGATAAAGATATGGCCGCTTATGATATGGGCCATCAACCAAAAATAATAATCCGGCGCTCGATGATAGGCCAAAAAGCCGGTCAAAAAGGGTGAAACGGCAATCAGCAATAACAGATAATCATACCAGTTGGTAATAATGCGAACCTCGGGCAGCGCGATGCGGCGTAAGATCAAAAAAACAACCGACACAATCACAATAACCGTCATCACATCCGCTGCGGCTTCGGGCAGGGTCCACAGGCTGATGCCCAACCTTTCCTTTAACAATAAATTATGTCCCAGCAAAAAAATCGGTGTAATCAGCAGGCCAAAATGCATCATAAAAACCCATAGGGTAAACCAGGGATTCTTGCGCCAGCTGCGGGTCCCGTATGGAAAAATCCAGAATAAAATGGACCGTATCGCGCCTCTGACACCATAGGATATATTCTCGCCGTAAGTGACCCGGTCAAGCTTCCAATCAAGGCCTCTGATGTAGCGTACGCCGCGAATAATAAGACCTATAAAAAATATTCCGAATGATATCCATACCATCGGGCCGGTTAAAAACTCATACATGCCTGACTCCTTTATCCGCTAAATTACCGAATACTTTTAAAAACACAGCTCTGCGCATTTAGACGCGTTTTTGAGATAGATTTCATTCTTCGTCATCGTCACGCTGGCTTAAAAACAGCCAAAAGAAAGTGATCCCCAGCAACGCGCCGATAATCAGTATGTAGGTAATACTTTCGGTGTGTAACATGTATTCCTGTAATGTGTGTATCGCTCCATCCATCTTGTGTAATCCTCAACTTTATCTGCTAACTATTTATGCGAATAGTGAATTAACAATACCCTATTTAAAGTTATTTTAAAAATCGCAGATCACGTTCCCCGCTTGAAAGCGGGATTTCACATCTAATCTAAAGAAATTCAGGTGTTCAACAAAGCAAGGCGAAAACCGATTCGAAAGTGGAGCATATAATTCGTGGCTAAAAGCCACTCCCA
>CAZJHF010000170.1:0-8487 GCA_964545505.1 uncultured Desulfobacterales bacterium
CAGGAAGCGTTATTTCCCATTCTTTTGAATATGCTTGTCATCATCCCGGATTTGTCAACAGGTGATTATCACTTCAGGTCCAAAAAATGTTTGCGCATCACGGGTGCCTTGGTTGCTATGTCAAGCACAATAATGATGCTCAGAAGGATTCAAAAGCGTTTAGCGATTACGAGGGTTTTGTGGAGTGGGGTTCAAAAAAGTTGTTATCGATAAAACAGTAAATTTTAATCGGGTCTTCACCTGTTAATCAGGGGCATTTTGCCTCAACGATATTTACCCTGCCAGTTGATGATTTTTCCATTTTTAGTTTGAAATTGATATTCAATCGGCGGTTCCGGTGATGACCAGCCTTTGGGCCGGAAGCGGCAGTGCACGATTTCCGTAATGCGCTGCTTGAAGACTTTTTCGACTTTGTATTTTCCGCCCCAGATGTCTCTTGCGGCAAAAGCAGCCACTTCTTGCGGCCCGTTAAAGCGCATGCCCGCGATATTGACGGCGACGTCATCGGCAAAACAGGCCTTCAGCGCCTTACGATCATTTTGAGCGGCGGCATCAAAAAACAGCGTACCGGAGCGGATACATCTTGTAGCTGGCTGTCTTTGCTGAAATCATCAAAATTATTACCATTGGCAGTCAAAGCAGTAGCCAATAATAAAATGATCAATGCAGCGATATAATTCAACTTCATTTTTTACTCCTCATTTAACTGTTTTGGTTTTGTCGCCGCCGGTTACCATCTTAACTTATGCATACTGCAGATCCATTTTAATGATTTTGCCATCGCTGAATTCAAACGTGTAATGGGCCTTGAAGCCCTGGCTATAGCCCTGCGGTGTGAATCGGATCAGCAGTTTCAGCGTATTTTTTTCCTGTGACACCATTTGTAATATGGTGTAGCGTCCGCCAAAGACCTCAGCCTGAGCCCAAAGGCTGATGGCTTCGATGCCGGCAATCTTACGACTGACATCGATGATAACCGCATCATTCTTAAAACATGCCCGCAAAGCTGCCAGATCGCTTTCGCCGGCCGCATCAAAATAGCAGCGGGCCGGCGGGGTGATGGACTGCGGGGCAATCTCATACGTAGTTTGGGCAAAGACGGCAACCGTTACCAAAGAAATCAACAAGTAAGCAAGGCACCCTTTTTTCATATTGTGCTCCTTACCTTAAACGTTTATGAAAAGGGTTAATCATAAGATTCAAGAAAAAGACAATCATTTTTAAACTAAAGCGCCGGTTTGAGCGTCCCGTTGTTGATGAGGGCCAAAAAAGTATATTAAGATAAGAGTATGATTGTACGCCAGAAATTAAATTCAAAAGTTCAAAAAATGAAAAAAATAATCATCCTTAGCATACTCTGCTGTATCGCATGGCCGGCAATAGCCGGCAATGAACACCTGCAGGTCGAAATCGATCATCTGATTCAAACCATTCAAAACTCAGATTGCACGTTCATCAGAAATGGCAAGGCCCACAGTTCCAGGGAGGCAAGCGAGCATATTTTAAAGAAATATGATCATTTCAAAGACAAAATCAAAACCACCGAGGATTTTATCGATTACAGCGCCTCAAAAAGTCTGATGAGCAAGCGGCCCTATCAAATCAAATGCCCGGGCCAGGATGTGGTGGAAAGCAGATATTGGTTTTTGCAGGAATTAAGGCGCCTCAGAGCTCAATGATGTGCTGGCATCCAGCAGGAAGGGCGCCTATATATCTTTAGAAGGCGCCCTCAATTCAAAATGCTAATGATCATAGTCGGTATCATCTGTGGTGGGATGTAGGGTGCCATCTGCGTGCTCCGGTGGCGAATAGATGGCGTAAAGCTTCATTTTCTCGCTGTCAGACGTATTGATCACGTTGTGCTCCACTCCGGCCGGGTAAACAAAACTCAACGGCAGTTAGTCGTTTTTACAGTTATGACCCTATGATGCTAAGCTTTGTTTTGCGCGCCGGGACCTCATTTACAGGCAACCGAGTGTTCGTTTTGACCGAGATATTGGCGAATGCGAATGCTGTCGAGCGCACGTTGGCCGATTTCACATGCCCGATCAACACTGAGCTCATCCCAGATCTTTATCTTACCATCGTCGCCCGTGGTGGCAAATCGCACACCATCCGGATGGACTGCCAGCCGCCAGCTTGCGGCATCATGAGCCGGCCATGCTTCGGACAATCGCCGGCCTGTCAGGGCATCCCACCAGTGCAACATGCCGCTGCGGTCGACAACCACCAGGGTTACGCCGTCGGACAAATAGGCGACATCTGTCACGCCGCCTCTGTGGCCGGTGAAAGCGGCCCGCTGCTTCCCGTCTGCAAGATCCCACACCGATACGACTTCATCACTTGAGCCCACCGCCAGGTGCTGCGAGCTCGGGCTGAATGCCAAGCACCATAGGACGTCATCGTCGACTTTAATTTCTCTCACGACGGTGGCGTTTTCGATATCCCATACTTTAACCGTGCCATCAGTAGAGCTCACCGCAAGCAATGTCCCATCCGGCGACTGAACCGCGCGCGTATTGCGTGCGCCGTCGTTCTTAAACGTGGTTAGCAGGGTGCCGGTTTCGGCCTCCCAAAAGCGAATATGTTCTTCGCTGGCGCTCATGAGCTTCTTTCCGTCTTTACCGTATGTTAGCGACCAGATCGCTCCGTCTTGCGCGTCTATCGTCTGTTGTAAGGCTCCGTTTTCAAGATTCCAGATACGGATTTGACCGGAACGGTCGCCCGATGCCAATAAGCGCCGATTTGGCGAAAACGCAAGTGCCCACACCTGATGTTCGTGCCCTTGTAGAGCGATAAGTTCCTTATGGGTATTCAGCTCCCAAACCTGCACCACGCCCGCATCGTCACCCGTGGCTAAATGCTTGCCGTCGCTGCTGATTGCTAGACCTTTTGCTTTTTGTCCGGCTACCTGCAGCTGGCTGGATAGCGAATGCGTACTGTCGAAACTCCACAATCTGATGACTTGATCCTGGCCCAGGGTTGCCAGCAGGCGACCATCTTCACTCAAGTCAATATCAACGATGGCCTGACTATGACCGGGTGGTGTCGTTCCAATCGGCACCTGTCTTTGCGCGTCCCAAAGGCGCACGGCACCATCGGCGTTTGCGCCGATTAAAATACGTCCGTCCGGCCTGAAGACGACCGAGCTGATCTGGTCTTGGGGCCCAAATGCCGGCCCGATAATGCGTCCGGATGGGAATTCGAGCACCATGGAAGTACCATCGGTGCTGGCCGTTGCAAACCGATCCCCGGCAGGACTGAATGCGAGCTTTAACAAATGACTCGTATGTACGCCGGTAAGCGGCTCAAAAAGAGGCATGCGGGACGGTATTGCCCAGCCGAAAATGGTGCCATCATGTGTGCTGGCGATAAGGCCGCGACCATCATGGCTGAATTCGACGACATTAAATCCGAGAGCAAGATCGATCAGTGGCTTCCCGACGGGTGCGCCCTGCACGACATTCCACATTTGGATGGTACCATCTCCATTGCCCGTGGCAACCGTTGAGCCGTCCGGGCTGAAGCAAATTCCCATCATGACGTCACCGGTCTCACCGATGATTCGACCTCCGCCACCGAGTCCGTCCCTGACCGTCCAAAGGCGCAATGTGCCATCGGCTCCGGCAGATGCGAGCCACTGACCGTCCGGGCTAAATTTCACCTCCCGGACGCCGCCGACGTGGCCGCGAAGACTCGAGCTGATCCGCTGTCGCGTGGCGGTATCAATCAAATCAATGGCGCCGTCTCTTTGAGCGGATGCCAGCATTGCACCATCGGGGCTTAACGCAATTGATAAAGCGTCACCGGCCGCTACAGGACTGCCTACCAAAAAGGGCCCGCCCTGGGTCAACACCTTTCGCGCAGCTAACATCGTTGCGCGAGCGTCGTATGGCGGCGGCTGTGTTTCGGCGCGCGCCACGGCTTCGGCTGCAAGGACCAGAGACAGAAGAGGATCTGAATTGACCATCCCATGCGCCCCGACACCCAGCGCCGAGGCGAAGCGTTCGTGCGCCTCGGCCGTTGCCAACTCGGCCCGTTCTTCATTCAGCCGAGCATCGCGCATCGCGAGAAAGGCAACCAATGATGCCACGGTGGCTCCCAATGCAAGCGTTGATAAAACTGCAATTATGACGCCTCGAACCCGGCGTGCCCTGCGCTCTTTTTCCGCCGAATTGGCTTCGGCTTTGGCCTTTATTTCTGCCGCAGCATCGAGAAAGTTTCGCTCGATCTGACCGAGTTGGTCCGGATTCTGATGTGCCCATTCGAGCGCCGAAAGCAGTGGGGTCCCTCGATACAGAAGGTCGGGATCCCGGTTTTCAGTGTGCCACTCTGTCGCTGCGCGACTGATTCGCTGCCGCATGCGAAGTTCGTCACGGGACGCCTCGATCCAGGCCCGCAGTCGTGGCCATGTGCGCAGCAATGCTTCGTGGGCAATTTGAACGCTGGCCGTATCAACCGTTAAAAGCCGTGCCTCGGTCAGGCATTCCACAACACGCTGCATTACTTCTGGGTTTGAGTCATGTTGGATTTCGGATCGGGCCAGAACCCGTCGCGTGTCGGGTACGCCTTCTCCCGGCGTTACCAGACGCAGAAAGAGGCGCTGTGTTGCTTCGCGCTCAATTTCATTAAAACGGTCTTTGTAAATGGCATCGGCCGTCTGGCTGATGGCACCGGTGACGCCGCCTGCTGTGCGAAATCCATCCAGCGTGAGGGTTGCACCTTCGCGACGGTTCCAGGTTTCAACAAGGGCGTGTGCCACCAGTGGCAACGACCCTTTTTCATTTCCGGCTTCATCAATGATGGCATCGACTAAACCCCTATCCAGATGCAGACCCATCGTTCGTGTCGGCTCTACGATCGCTCGTCGCAGCTCCACAGCCGTCATAGGCCCGACCAGCACCTGATTGTTGGAGATCCGCTCAGCCAGCCAGGGTATCTGGGCGCAGGCGGCATAGAAATCGGCCCGAACAGCAATAACGATCCGCACGCGGCTGTCGCCGGGATCGGCCATCGCCGAAAGTGCCGAGATAAATTTGGTCTGCTGTGCAGCCGGCGCCAGGGTGAACAATTCTTCAAATTGATCGATGCAAAGCATCAGATGCTCTTCCGAACATTTTTTACTGTAAAGGTGACGGGCCAGAGTCGGGTGCTCGATCACATTTTCAAGGGCTACGGGACAATCACCGGGCTGCGAATGGCGGGTGACCTGGTAATAGAGTTCAGCGATGGGGTCGCGCCCTGGCGTAAAAACAATCAAACGCCAATTTTCGCTTCCTGGCAAGGCACCGGCTTTAAGCGCGGGGATGAGACCGGCCTGGACGACTGAAGATTTTCCGCTTCCTGACGGACCGCCAACCACTAAAAACCGGCTAAACTTAAAGCGCTGTATAATTTCATCGATGAGCGCCTCCCGTCCGAAAAAGAAACGGGCATCCTCCTTCTGGTATGATGCCAGGCCTTTATAGGGACATTGCGCCTCAACCGCGGCGATCTCTGTGGGAAGATCAACCTGTGTCTGGGCGGCCTCGTTTGTCAGCGCCTCATGAACGGCTGTCCGCCAGCTTTCTATAGTGGCAAAGCGGGCCTCCGGATCGATTGCCATACCCTGCGCCATCACCTCGCGCCAGACAACCGGCAAACCGATCAAACGCTTGCTCACCAGATTGGCCGCCGGCGGCTGCTTTCCCGTCAATACAAGCCAGAGCATGGCAGTGGTCGCATAGACGTCGGCAGCCGGCGTGATCTCTGCTGTCGGATCACCTTGCTCGGGGGCCTGGAAAAGCGGTGTGCCGCCGACCATGGTAGCCGCTGCGGTGCGTTTTAAGAGGTCCTTGGCGATACCCAGATCGCTGATCAAGATGCGCTCATCGATTCCCACAAGGGCTGAAGGCGGCTCCATGGAATCAACTGCCGCCGGGTCTGGTTCAACCGAACCTCGGTGGGCCAGCTGATAAAGTATGTTGGCGGGCTTGATGTCTCGATGAACGATGCCCGCTTCGTGAATGGCAGATAAACCATCGGCTACGGCATCCACCAGCGTCATAACGCTCCGCCGGTTCGTTTCTTCAGTGCCGGCGTGGGCTTCAAGACGCGAGGCAAGGGTGCCGCGGTCTGCATAGTCCATCACGAAATACGGGCGCCCATCGTTGAGTCGACCGACGTCGTGGACGGTGACTACATAGGGCGAGCGAATACGTCGCAGCAGACGCGCCTCTTCCAGAAATCTGAACTGGATGTCCTCATCTTCTGCATGTCCGCGGAGCAATATCTTGAGGGCCACAAAACACGCCAGCTCCTCATCCCAGGCCCGCAGAACCACCGCAAATCCGCTGGTTGCAATTTCATTGCGGACTTTAAAGCGGCCAACATAGGAAGGCAGGGTCATTTTTGTATCGATCCGCTAGAATTTGTCTTTGGCATCAACACAATGATAAATCTTGACGTCAAGGATATTGTGATTGCGGTCGGCTGCACTGACACAGATGGTGACCGCATTTCCGCGAACACCGGTCGATGCGGCACCCTGGGTGATGTAAGTGGGATAGTCATCATGCCGATGCCACCTGCCTTGCTTGACGCCATAGACCGGCTCGGCATTTCTTCCGACTTGCTCAACTGTAAAATTTTCACCCCACCATACGTGAAAGTGGTTTTTTGACACATCGGGCGTGAAGTTTGATTGGAAGGTGAGCTCCAATTCCTTACCCGATGGTTTTACCTCCACAATTTTGACCTCACAACCGTCCACCGGGCAGGCGTTGGGCATTGCAGCGTAGGCACCCATAGCACCAGAGCCGATGAGCGTGGCGGTCGTCAATAAGATCATTACCCGGAACAGAGCGGTATGGTATGGATGGATTAAATTATATATATTCACCTTTTGGTTCATTTTTATTCCTCCTTTCACTATCAAACACATATCATGTCGTACTTCTGATGAAATGAAGCGATTTACAATGAAGTCTGAATCAGACATGATGAGATAGAGCAGCAGTCACTGGCATTAGCAGCCATTTCGATTAAAAATTTCGTAAAATCAAAGCGCCCAATTTCTGTATTTCAAGCCGTGCCCAACGTGAAAATATGCTCTTGGCCTTCACGACCCCGGATGGAAAACATGCCTAAGTCCTTAAGCGCAAATCTGTTTTCGACCAGCTCGGCTGTTTGGGCGCAAATAAGTATATTTTCAGGAATTTCTTTGTAGGCCATGCCGGATAAGCGAGACGCCAGGTTGACGCAATCACCCACCATCGCCAGGTCGGCTATGCGGGAGCCAAAACGTGATAAGACAATCGGCCCGGTTGTAACACCCCATCCCATTTGAAGCGTTTGAGCATCAGGATATTTGTCGGCTAGGGATACCCTTGTCTGAGAGAAGTTTTGCATCTGCTGGACGGCAGCCCGACAGGCCCGAAGCGATTGTGTGGCGGCATCTTCAAATCGATGCTCCCAAAAAGCAAATATGGCATCACCGGCAAAGTCTTTGATGGTGCCGTTAAAATCCTCAACGATGTTGATGAGCTGATCAAATATCGCTTTAATGATATCAACGACATCAGAGGAGGGGTGGCTCTGCGAGTAGGTGGTAAATCCGCGCACATCGGCGACCAGAGTAGTTACATCTTCGGATAGTGGCGTAACTCTTGTGACTTCTGTCAATGTAAAGTCTTTTGACCCACGGGCTTCAACATGTGGATGAACCAGCAGAAACACAGCATCACCAATGCGGATCGTATCCCCATCTGCAATGTCTTTGGAAGATCCGGCCGCCATCCGAATATCGTTTACCCAGGTGCCGTTTTGACTGTTGTCTAAAATTTGGAGTTTACCTGCTGTCCAATTGATCTCAGCATGATCTCTGGACACCCGCATATCCTCTAAAAGTAATCGTCTGTGAGGATCAATCCCCTTGCAGGTTCGGCCGATACAAATCCGGTCAACAATCTCAATTTGTTGGACTTGTTGATTTTCATCAGACCATTCTAAATAAGTCTTTGACATAGCTTAGACGGATCCTTGCCTTTGGTGAATCAAATATATTTTTTTAATATGACACAAAATATATTCACCGTTTGGAAAGTCAAGCTTATGGTGCCCGGGTCAGGAAGAGGTCGAAAGTAAGTTTTGGTTTCTGGAAGCGCTTAACCAATTCAGGAGACAATGAGTCGCAGATAACAAAATGACCGATTATAAATGCACCTAGAGCTTATGAATTGTATGTTTAGCTACAACAAGTTTGCGCTAATCCTTGACAAAATAGCTGAAATTACTTACTTTTAAAACAACACACCGCTCTTTTACATACCCCACACTATGAGCTTTGAGCTATAAGCTATTAGCTTCAAACGCCAGTTTGATTATGGGGGCGAAACGGCTTCGACGGGGACAAAGAAGCTTGAGCTGCATACCGAGCGTCCTGTCAGCTCGTTAAAATGATGGGGCTTAACATAATCGCAGACGATTATGAATATGCCATGGCCGCAT
>CAZJHF010000171.1:0-8459 GCA_964545505.1 uncultured Desulfobacterales bacterium
CACAGCCAGGGCATTTCGAGTATGCCCGTTTGAATTTTCCCTGGAGCTGTCTCTCTGGACGGATTGCATCATCTGCGATTATAATTACAGTTTTGACCCACGGGTTTATTTGCGCCGCTTTTTTCAGGAAGAAAACGGTGCCTATATCTTTTTGATCGATGAAGCGCATAATCTGGTGGATCGTTCGCGCGAAATGTTTTCGGCTGAAATTTTCAAACAGCCGGTATTAGACGTTCGTCGACTGCTAAAAACACAGCTGCCGCAAGTATTTAAAAGCCTTGGCCGCATAAATGCCTGGCTGGTCAAGGCCCGCAAAAGATGCGAAGCATCGGCCAATTCAATAGCAGAAGAGAGCCTGCCTGAAGAACTGGTTCCGTTGTTGAAAAGCTTTCTTTTTATCACCGAACGCTGGCTGTCTAAAAATTTAAAAACAGCCTTTCGTGAGAGCCTGCTCGACCTCTATTTTGCCATATCGGGCTTTATTCGGGTAGCCGACCAATATGATAATAGTTACACGACCTGCTACGAAAAACGCGGAAAAGAGCTGAAAATAAAGTTGTTTTGTGTCGATCCGGCCAGCCACCTGGAAAGCGCCCTGCAACGCTGTCGCACGGCCATATTTTTTTCGGCTACCATGGCCCCCATCGATTATTTCAAACAAATACTGGGCTGCGATCCGACCGCTCCTCAGCTGATTATACCATCACCCTTTCCGGGCGAAAATCTGGGCCTGTTCATCTGCGATCAAATTTCAACCTACTATCGTCAGCGGGACCAGACTGTGGACCAGATCGCTCGGGTGATTGCCGCCCTGGTCGGACAAAAGAATGGCAATTATCTGCTGTATTTTCCTTCTTACGTTTACATGCACAAAATTTTTGACGCCTTCACAGCCCGCCATCCGCGTATGGAGACCATTGTGCAAACACCCGGCATGTCGGAACCTGAAAGAGAGGCGTTTTTGCGGCGGTTTTCACAGGACAATCCCCGGACCCTTATTGGTTTTGCGGTAATGGGTGGGATTTTCGGTGAGGGCATCGACCTGGTTGGCGATCGCCTGATGGGCGCGGTGGTGGTCGGTGTGGGATTGCCGGGGATCTGTCTGGAACGCGACCTCATCAAGCACTATTTCACCAATACCCTGGATGCCGGGTTCCAGTATGCCTACCTTTACCCGGGCATCAATCGCGTACTGCAGGCTGCCGGCCGGGTGATCCGAACAGAAAAGGATCGCGGCGTGGTCTTGCTGATCGATCAACGTTATGCCCATTATCAATATAAAACCCTGCTGCGCGAAGAATGGGATCCGATCAGGGTGCAGGATTCCCGGCAGTTAGCAGATAGTCTACGGGAGTTCTGGAGTAAAAAGTAATACTTGCCTATTAACGGCACCCGGTTTCAGTGTTCAGGTGTCAGGTGTCAGTAGAAAGATGACGGGGGGACAGAAAAAAGAAGTCATAAAGGTGATTCATCTTCCTGTCTTTGTCATCTGTCTTCTGACCTCTGTCCTCTGAAACCTGAAACCTGACACCTATTTTCGGCGGCTGTAAGTTCCCATCAACTGGCCCTCGGTCAGCACATGGTCTTCCATGGCTTCGAGCAATTGGGCCTTGGTAATGCCGCTGTCAAGGTCAAGCGCGGTGTCCAGCGCATAGAGCTTGAAAAAATAGCGGTGCGTGCCACCCGGCGGGCAGGGCCCACCGTAGCCCAATCTGCTAAAATCATTTGTACCATGGCGGGCGCCGTTTTCCAGGGCAGCGTCTGACGGTATTTCGGCCGGCAAGCCGCCCGCGTCGGCGGGAATGTTAAACAGCACCCAGTGGACCCAGGTGCCCATGGGCGCATCCGGGTCATCACATATCATCGCCAGGCTGACAGTCCCATCGGGGACCCCGCTCCACGCTAAATCCGGCGAAACATCCGGCCCGTCACAGGTATACCGGTTGGGAATGGCCCGGCCTTCAGTGAATGCTGAACTGGTTATAACAAGTGCCATGACAAACCTCCTGTTATTATTGTTTATTGTTTGGCCCACAAAAAAGTTTTTAGACAGGATTAACAGGATTATCAAGATTCATTTTGGCCGTTCTCCGGAAGAGAACAGCCAAACCCTATCGCCTGCGGCGAATATTACATGCTTTCATAAACAGCGTTGATAAATTTAAATATAGGCGTCCATTACAAGGTTAAATAGTAAATTTGAAAATTTTTATTCCGCTGCAAGCGGATTGAGTTTAGTCGCTCTCTTCTGGAGAGCGACTAAGAAAATTATCCTCAAAATCCTGTAGATCCTGTCAAAAAAAGATTCAACCCACCAAGTAGAAAAGACGCAAACAAACTTTAATAATAAAACAAGATTAATAAGCGTTAGATGCATTTTCGAGGTAGGTTTCACAGGGGTTTGACACCAAACCAGATTCAGCATATACTTAAGCTTTTCGGAGGAACAAATGAAATCTTCAGCAATCTTGATCTGCGTTCTGCTGGCGGGCATATTTGTTTCCAACCTTTTCGCCGGACAGGTTTACACCTGGACGGATGAAAAAGGCAACCTGCACGTGACAGACACCCCGCCACCGTCCAAATCCAAAATCAAAGACACGCTGGAATACCAGGAAAAATCGGCCGCCGACCTCCAGGAGCTGCAAAATAAAAAAGACCGGCGCAACCGGGAACGTGAGCAGGAAGCAAGCGTAAACCGGGTTGAAGATGCCAAAAAGCGTGCCCGCGAAGCGGACAAAGCAGCCCAGGAAGCCGCCGAGCAAGCCGATCAAATTACGCAGGAAGTTGAAGTCTATGTCCGCCGGCTGGGCTCAACCAAGGAAAAAAGAAAACAATTCAGGAAAAAAATCCAAAGAGAAATACTACGCGCTGAATCGGCTCAGGGGCGCGCCAAGCAGGCAGCCGTAAACGCCCGCCAGGCTGCCGAAGAAGCCCGTCAGATTGAAAAAGAATTTAACAATCAGCAGGCGCAAACTCAATAAACGCCCTGATCACGGCGACCGGCCCTTTTAATCCGATTCTACGATCTCCTTGATCACATCCAGCATCGGCGCTTTAAGGGGCCGCCATCTGGGCTCGATGGCCCGGCCTTCATGCCAGGTAAAATCCACCACATCATATTTTTCGGGTATAATGTGCTCGTTGTCCTCCCCGTAGGCTGTTTCAGGATAATACTCGATAAAGAGCATCCGATCCGGTTCGATCTTAAACTGGCGGGCAACGTTGGTGGCGATATGGCCGGTACAACTGCGCACCGACATTCGGCTTTCCGGAATATCGGATACGATGACGATCATCGGTCTGAGATAAGCCGGTCCGTCAGCTTTTTCCTTTTGCAAATCAAATATGCGCAGCCGGCACTCACCGCTGGCCAGGCGCAACGCGCCACCCCATCCTTCCCAGGAAAAATTATCATCATAGATTATCATCGCAGAACATCCAGAGTGATGCGATACCATCAGCACCAGGAACGCATAAGGCCGTCTGTCTGTTGCCTTGCAGGCTGGAATGTATTATAAAGTCAGCTCAGCAATATCGGTTCTGATTGGGCCTTTAAAAAACACCAAAAGGAATATATACTGAATTCATGATCCCAGACAACCCAAATTTAACCTACTTGAAATTTGATGAAAAAGATTTCATCCTCGTCGGCACCGCGCACGTCTCGAAAGAGAGTACCCGTTTGGTAAGATCGGTAATCGAGGAGGAAAAGCCGGACACGGTCTGTGTCGAATTGTGTTCGTCCAGATTCCAGGCCATTCAGCAAAAGGATCGCTGGCAAAATACCGATATCGTCAAAATCATTAAAGAAAAAAAGTCCTTTTTGCTGCTGTCGAACCTTTTGCTGGCCTCCTTCCAAAAACGAATCGCCAAGCAATTTGATGTCAAACCCGGTGAGGAAATGATAGCGGCCATTGAGAGCGCCGAATCCACTGGCGCCCAAATCCATCTGGCCGATCGCGATATACGCACCACCCTGTCCAGAACCTGGCGTGTGATGGGATTCTGGAGCAAAATAAAGCTGATTTTTCAATTAATGCTCTCCCTGGGGCAACTGGATGAAATCAAAGAAGAAGACATTGAACAAATGAAGCAGCAAGACGTTTTGGAAACGCTGCTGGCGGAAGTCGGCAAATCATTGCCGGAAATCAAATCCATTCTCATTGACGAGCGCGACCAGTACCTGGCCGAAAAGATCCGCACAGCACCCGGCAACAAGATCGTTGCCGTCGCGGGCGCCGGCCACATTCCCGGAATTCAAAAACACTGGCAGGACGACATCAACATCCATGCGCTGGAAACGCTTCCGCCCAAAAACAAAACAGTCGACATTTTAAAATGGCTGATTCCAGCTGCCATCGTCGGGTTGTTTTTAGCCGGATTCTTCTATGGCGGGAAAAAAGCGGGCACGGATATGATTGTGTGGTGGATTCTGGCCAACGGGATTCTGGCCGGTATCGGCGCCATGATCGCCCTGGCCCACCCGATCACTATTTTGTCCTCCATCCTGGCTGCACCGCTAACATCACTTAATCCCATGATTGCGGCCGGATGGGTTTCGGGACTTGTGGAGGCCTTTTCGCGCAAACCCAAAGTAAGGGACCTGGAGACCCTGCCGGATGATATTCTCTCTGTGCGTGGCTTCTGGAAAAACAACGTCACCCGCATTCTGCTGGTGGTCGTCTTTACCAATCTCGGAAGCTCGCTGGGAACCTTTATTGCCTTTCCTTTTATTGTCAAGGTTCTGATCGGTGCAGCACCTTAGTGGGTTTAGGGTTCAGAGGTTCAGGGTTCAAAGGTTAACCGTTTCAATCCTTCGGCCGCTGGCTACTGGCTATGAGCAGGTGCCAATTGACCGACAGATAGCTACCAGTAGCCAGCCGCTAATAAGGGTGACACCTGATCACCAGCACCATTTTTGTACAGACGCCTGGCACCTTAATATATATGATGAATTATCGAAGACGACCAACGACCCCCAAAGCCATCAGGGCCTGCCTGGTATTCAGCATCTTTGGATGGCTGCTGATGGCCGGCTGCGGGGCGCGCACCACTGAACCCGATACGGCTTCCATCCCCAAAGCACCCGAGCTGCAGCGGATGGGCTTTACCATTCAGGTTGGCGCCTTTTCAAACATCGACAATGCCGTGCGCCTGACCGCCAAGTTGGAGCGCCAGGGATTAGACGCCTATCATTTTCTTGACGCCTCAAGGCTGTATAAGGTGCGTTTTGAAAACTTCAGATCCAAAGCCGCCGCCCGCAACAGAGCTGAAAGCATGCAGCGCAAGGGTATCATTGATTCATTTTACATTGTCAAACCAAGTGCTTACACCGCATTGCAGGATGGTCGCCAGGATAATCAGCGGTTCAGGGAAAAAATCGTTAAAACAGCAAGCCAATACGTTGGCGTGCCCTACCGCTGGGGCGGCGAATCCCGCCGGACCGGCTTTGATTGCAGCGGGTTTACGATGGTGGTCTATCGCTTGAATGGCCTGGACCTGCCGCGGTCATCCAGGCAGCAATGGAAGATCGGTAGAAAAATTGATCACCGTCAGCTGCAAAAGGGCGATCTGGTGTTTTTTGCGACAACCGGCGGCAGCCGGATCTCCCATGTCGGAATTTATACAGGCAACAATAAATTCTTACACGCCCCGCGCAGAGGCAGTCATATTAAAACATCCTCTCTGTCCAGCAAATATTTCAGAACCCGTTACGTGGGCGCACGCTCCTATCTTTAATCTTGCTATTCATTATTTGCACAACCCGTCATCACAAGCCAATTTACGTATTTGCAACTATTAGGTGTCAGGTGTCAGTGTTCAGGTGTCAGGGAAGTTGAGACTAAAATCCGAAAGCATCAAAAACATGCGACCATTATTTCTATTGAGTAGCAAAGACTCGACATGGGTCACCAAAGGCCTGACACCTGAAACCTGAAACCTTTTAAGAATCAACAACCTATGAAGACTCCGGCAGGATCTCAACAATCGTGCGTTGAAGCTGTTGTCCGTTAGGGAGCGTAAATGTCTTTTTAACGGTTTTCAGGCGGCCCTCGGCAAACAGCTGGATGCATTGCGGATAAAGCTGCCATTCATGCTTCAGGCCCTTTTTCCGGATCAATTCAAGAGAATCGTCCGCCGCAATGGCAAATGCGCGCTGGCCGATAATCGGTCCAGTGTCTTCTCCGTAGTCAATAAAATGAACGGTGCAGCCGGCAACCTTGCAGCCATAACGAAACGTATCCCCGTATCCATCTGTACCCGGGAATGCCGGCAGCAGGGCAGGATGGATGTTCATGATGCATGGCTTGCTGCGATCTAAGTTGACCCGATCGATAAAATACGGCGTCAACGTTCTCATAAAGCCCGCCAACACCAGCAGATCGTACGGATGTTTGGCCATTTCAGCGAGCAGTTGGGCTTCGGCAACTGCGCGGCTAAATAAAAAAGACCGAATTTTGCGGTCATCAGTCCCACCCTGAACCAGGGTTTGTTTGGCAAAGATGTCCTCATAGTCAAAATCAGCCGGTAGCGCGGCGGCGGGATCGGCTTTAACCTGTTGAATAATAGATGAATAATCGACAAAAAGGGTCGGAATTCTACTCGCTGCAGCTCTTTTAAGGCCTTCAGACCGGGGGTTGTCGGATCCGATAAAGGTCACTTTTCCGTTGATCTGACCATTTTCACAGCTGTCCAATATCGCCTGCAAATTTGAACCACCCCCTGAAATCAGGGCGCCGATACGAATTTTTTCTTTCATTCTCAAAGCCTTTCCACCCGTAAATGAATCGGTCTACCAGTGCGCTCAATCGCTACGTTGCCAAAATCCGCTGCTCAAATCAATGCCTAAGTTAAAAAAGCTGCGGAGCGGCCTATTTCATTGTGGCCTATTTCCTTCCGACGAGCCCGGCTCGGGCAATTTGCGCTAATGCATTGACACTGTCACGAACTTTCAATATAACCTTCTTTCAAATTTTACGTGCAAGCGGCCAACACGGCAATCAACCGGGGTGGATGTGATCTGCGCTGAGCCCGGTGGACGGTTGACCGGGGTGCCGAGGTTGACAATATAACCGCACATTACTATTATGAACCAAATTTTATCTGTTACCGAAAGGATCAAGAATTATGGCAGAAGGTATCATGGAAATTGATGATGGAAATTTTGAAGCAGAGGTATTGCAGGCGGATAAACCGGTTATGGTCGATTTTTGGGCACCCTGGTGTGGCCCCTGCAAAGCCATTGGACCTATGGTAGAGGATCTGGCCGGCAGTTTCGGTGATAAGGTCAAGTTTGCCAAATGCAATGTCGACAACAGCCCGGTCACGCCTAGTAAATATGGTATCAAAGCGATTCCGACACTGATCTTTTTTAAAGACGGCGACGTTGTAGAACAAATTACCGGAATGGTTGCCAAATCAAAGCTGGAAGATGCGTTGAACAAAATCACCTAACGTTTAAAGTCGACAAGTCCCGTGTGTAAGGCAGACTAACAGAGGCTAAAAACGCATGCGGTTCACATTGATTATATCGCTGGTTGTATTGCTGGTCGCAACCGGCTGTTCATCGGTTGAAAAACAGTTTAACAAGCTTTTCGGGATTGAAGACGGCGGCACCGCCCAGGAATTGGCCTGGGACGGCATGGACGCTTATGATAACGGCCGATATGATAAGGCCATCGAAAAGTTTCAAAAACTCAAAGACTATTATCCATTTTCAAAATATGCCATCCTGGCCGAATTGAAAATCGCAGATGCCCATTATCAGCGCGACGAGTATGGTGAAGCCATTTTTGCATATGAAAACTTTGAGCAGCTTCACCCCCGCAACGAAGCCATCCCTTACGTGATATATCAGATTGGCCGATGCTATTATGACCAAATCAACACACCGGATCGTGACCAGACGTCCGCGCAAAAATCGCTGGAATCGTTTCAGCGCCTGATGGAGCAATTTCCCGATGACCCCTATGCGGTAAGAGCCAACGAGCACATCGACACATGCCAAAAAAGTTTGGCGGGGCATGCTTATGTGGTCGGCGAGTTTTACTATAGGACCAAACATTACAAAGCCGCTTTAAACCGCTTTATGTCCATTATTTCTGATTATCCGGATGTGGGATATCATCAAAAAGCGCTCGAATACATTGCCCGATGCGAGGCCTCCCTTGCCGAAAAAACGGAAGAATCAGACGAGAAGGACAAAAAAGTACAAGAATAAAACCCGCGCGGGCGCACATCGGACCCCTCCCTGAAAACAACGATAACCAAACAGCTCGCCATGGTGAAACGCACAGGAAACCACCTTGTTTGCAAATGACACGACAGTGCCAGCGACTGTGCGATTAAAAAAAGCTTTACATGCGGTTTAATTTGGTGTACTCAGCCATGTTTTATAGTGGTTGTCAAAAAAACGTTCCGATTACGGAACGCTTTTTTGCTACAACACTTATACC
>CAZJHF010000172.1:0-8423 GCA_964545505.1 uncultured Desulfobacterales bacterium
AAACCAAACCATTCATGAATAGATCTTTCCAATTCCCGAACCATGTGGACATTTTATAAATTGATCAAAACGGTAGGTGATCAATAGATGGGCAGTTTAAGCGCAACTCAAATAAAATTATGGATTGATTATCGGTATTTTAGGATTTAATCAAGCACTTCGGCAATGACCCTCGCCGGTGCTGCATCGGCTTTTAGCTTAAGCGGAACAGCCAGGACTCTGAAGCGGTTTACCTCCAACAGTTTATCCAGGTTTGTCAGGTTTTCAATTATCAGAATATGCTCAGACAAAAGGGCCTTATGTACCGGAAATGGTGGCCCGTCCGGACTTGGCGTATCCATCCCAACCGCTGCTATTTTTGCCTTAACAAGCAGATGGGCAAATTCCAGGGAAAATTCAGGATATTCCTGGTAATAATCCGGATGACCGAATTTAGGTTCGAATCCGGTGAGAACTAAAACAATGTCACCGGGTTGTATTTGATTGAGATCGATTAATGCCGCCGGGATAGGATTATGATTTCTGGCGTCAATTAAATGGCCCCCGGCAATTAATGAATTTACATTGAGCTCGCAAATGGTGCTGCCTTCAGCAGTCATATGCCGCGGTGCGTCAATGTGGGTTCCAATATGCATTCCGCTTTCAATTTTAAAATCATTGTAACCGTCTGATTTTAGATCGGCTGAGGGGTACAACCGTGCTTCAGGATCCCCAGGGTATGCAGGCATATGATCTTCAAAGGTATGCGTCAGGTCGATGTAATGGGCCATAATTCAGAAATATAAAGTATACTGTTTGGCAGCGGCGATACCGCTGCAGCGACTTTTAGAAAGTTTTGGTGCCGGACCGGCTGCAAATTTATGTTGTGCGCTTTTTTAAAATTTTTAGGCCGTAAGGACACACCGCTGAACAAATACCACAGTTGTGCCCCTGATGGTATTGATAATAGTGTTGCTTTTTCCAGCGATCGCAGGCGGAGACGTCTAAAATTTTATCGCGCTCAAGTCCCGCATACCAGGCGCTGCCCTGCAATGCTCCGGCCGGACAGGCTTCAACGCAGCGCAAGCAGCGCCCGCAAAAACTGCGTTCAACCGGCTTGCCGAATACAAGTGCCATATCGGTGAAAACGGTTCCCAGCCGTACCCACGAGCCGAACCGGCGGGTAATCAACTGGCAATGACGGCCGATCCAGCCGAGCCCAGCGCGGGTGGCGGCGGTTTTGTGGGGAAAATCGCCTTTGATATTGACCTTGTCGGTGCGCTCGGAGGCGGCCAGAGCAAAGGCGCGAAAGCCTCTGCGGCTGATGGTTTCTGTCAGCACGCGGGCCACTTCGTTCAAGCGGGCATTGATCCGGGCGTATTCATCGGCATAGGCCTGATTGGGGCCCTGCTGAATGTCGGCCATAATGTGGGGATTCAGGGGCAGCGCCCAGCAAACGGCGTACGGCAGCCGCTGCCCACCGGCATCCGGCGGGGTGGCAAAATCGGTCAGATCCGCCGCTCCCCAGAGCTCGATGGCTTGGGCTGACATCCATTGCACCAGCCAGGCGGGCTTAGAAGGGTGGGTAACGCTCAACCGTCATCTCCTTTGTGCTCAGATCGGAAGACAACAGCTTAGCTTAAAGGCGATTTATTTTCAACGTAAAGCGGTATATTCTCGTAACGCAGCGGTTCAAGGGAACTTTCGGTTTCGGGTAAACTTAAAGCAAAACCATACGCATCCGTTAAAAAAGAAAATTCCTTTTTGGCCGCGTCGATAAAGCATTGTCTCAGGCTCATATGGTAAAATCCGTCGGACTCCCGCAGGCGGTATCATTTGATGCGATTCAAATAAAGGATCTGGCCGTTGGCCTGATAAACGCTAAATTGCTGCGTTTTGTAGGCTTGGCTTTTATCCTTGAATATCAGATTGCTGCAGAGGGCATAGTGGCAGCCCGGGCTGCGCTGGGTCGATACCTTAAAAGCGGCAACACCGGTCAGGTCGCTGACGGCTCTGGGTGTTTCCTCACCGGCGCAATAAACCTCAATATCGCTCAGGGGCAGGTTGGCAGGGTTTAGAATTTTGGTCGTAAATTCCAAAACGACATCTTCCCAGCATCCGCACAACGTGCGGCTGCAATCCGGCACATCATCTGAATTTACGTCCGAACATTTTACGGCAGCCAGACAGGTAAAAAACAGGATCCATATGAAAATTCTATTGTTTTTCATGCGGTGCTTAAGATGAATGCATTACTTTTTGTTTTTTAGCAATTTTTCAAGACCGGCAAACGGTTTATGTATTCCGGCCGGCTGCGCTTCGTTTCCGGGTGCCTCGGCGGCAAATCCTGTGGCATCCAGGTGCCGCGAATGCTCATTGTCATGACAGTAAATGCACAGCAGCTCCCAGTTGCTCCCGTCGGGCGGGTTATTGTCATGGTTGTGGTCCTTGTGATGGACCGTCAGCTCGCGCAGCTGCTTGCCCTCAAATTCGCGCCCGCAGCGGGCACAGACGCGGGGAAAAATCTTGAGCGCCTGCTCGCGATAGCTCTGAAGGCGCTGCTGCTGGCTGATGCGGGCCTCAGCCACAACCCGGTTCATCCCCTTACGATCCAATCGTTTTTTCTTTGATGCCATATGCGTTCCTTTTCATCATATCCCGGGTTATGCAAAAAGTTCAACCCACTGCAGCCCGGCTCAAAACTTTTTTTGCCGGGAGGCTTGGATGCAAGGAGGCTTGAAAGCATTGACTGCTTGAGTCCGCTTGCCATTCTATCCGGCGGAACGGCTGGCTTCCTGGCCTTATAGCTTCCCGGCTTCTGATAAGATACCGCCTCATCCGGCTTACGGGCCAACAGAAAAGTTCAACATATTGTAACCCGACTCAAAAATAGTAGATTACGCTTCCCGGTTGGCAGCGGGATTTCACATCTGATCTAAGCAAATTATGGTGTTAAACAAAGCAAGGCGAAAACCGATCCAAAAGTGGAGCATATTATTCGTGGCTAAAAGCCACTCCCACTATATTGATTCAACGCATTGCGTTTTATGTATTCACTGCCAAGTCCCATGTGGGAGCGGCATCTTGCCGCGATATTCGAGCCTTTTGAATCGGCCTGCGACGAGCGTAGCCGCGTCGTTTGGTGCACTCCTTAGTGTTTTAAAAATAGATGTGTAATCCATTTATCCTGGGTAACACAGCCATTGGGCGTTAGATGCATTTTTGAGTTGGGTTCTAATAACCGACCATCCTGAGTCTAAACCCGTAAAACAGCGCCATCAATCCGCCAGCGATCGAAAGGCACCCCAGAACAAGATAAACTTTTGCGCTATGTTGCGCGGTGTTCGACCGGTAAAAAAGATCATTTAAGGTCCGGTAAAAGGTGCCCCACATACTCTCCTTATCTTTGTCCCAATACATCTTTAACAGGACCAGGCCTATTAAGATGGCCCACAGGCCCAACAAGAGCCTGAGATATATATTCGAAATGACCATGCGGCACCATAATTACGGTTCGTTTTTGCCTGGCTTTATAGAACACCAGCAAGCAACAGCAGGCCAAACAGCATGACCAGCGGCGCCAGCCATTTGAGCGTTGGCCCCCATTTATTCAACCAGGCTTCGTTTTTGACGGGATCTTTACTTGCACGCAAAACACCGCGGGCCAGCAGATACGCATAGAGCCCGCCGAGTAATGGGATCAAACCTTCCAGATTCACATTCATTTAACTTTCCTGCGTTTGTCGTTTAAATGCAATACGCTTTCAGACAGGCCAACCCGGTCATTTCAATCGTATCGTTATCCAATGATATGTTTTTTAAATTGCTGATACACATAGCGAATGGTCAAAATCGTAAACACCAGTGCGGTGGTAATTGAGACGATGGTGATCAGTCCGCTCAATTGTGACCCAAAAATCAGTGACAGCAATCCACCGAAAATAAAACCAAAGACCAGCCAGAACAGGCGAAAAAAAGCCAGAAACATCAAGGGCGTTATGCACCAGAACAGGATTTTAAGCGTCTGTTTCTCATCGCTGATTGGATTGAATCTGCCCATATGACCTGAATGCTGGAAACAGTCCGATGTTTCATCAGGCGATCACGGCGCTATAGGTCCCTGCCCAGTTTATAGACTTTCTCAAGATTCTGCTCACGGTACGTGTCGTCCCGCGGCATCATCCCGCCCAGGATTTCCATCTGCGCCTCTTTTACGCCGATGCCCAGAAGCCGGTCATGGAGCATAATACGCTCCATACTATTGGCAATGCCGGTTTGTTCAAGGTGTCCTACCGGGTGGCCGGCCGAACAGATGACAATCGCCTTTCGGATATTAATCTGTGTGTGGCGCGCCTCGTTTGCGTCATAAAAGTAAGCATACCCGTAAGTCCATACCCGGTCGAACCAGCCCTTCAATTTAGCAGGGCAGTCGCTCCACCACACCGGATAGATAAATGCCAGTGCATCGGACCGCTGGATTTTTTCATGCTCAGCTTTAACATCATGCGGGACCGGCGCGGCAGGGTCGAGCCCGACCTCCCGCCGGTATTGCGCTGCGTCCATTTCAGATTTAAAACCCATGCGGTACAGATCACCGACTTCAAAGGTGTGGCCGGCGTCCCCGAGGCCATTGCAAAAAGTGTCGAGAACGTCTCGATTGAATGAATCCCGGCTCGGGTGTGCAAAAACAATATAGACATGCATGCTAGAATCCTTGCCTGTTTCTTGAAAATTTTCGGGAAAAATCGCCCGCTACGCACCCCATATGACTGATATTCATTGCCCAAAGTGTCGGCCATCATCACCTCTTCGCTGATCACCGGCCGATGCCAGCCGATCTGCAGCAACACATACCAGAGGATAAATATCCACGAGTTTAAATATAAGCTGATCCCCGGGGCAATAAACGTAATCCTGACGGCATACATTTCACTTTTTCCTGCGGGTGAAAAAATAAATCGCTATCGGAACCAGCAAAGCGGCAGCTGCCAGCAGCGCAAAGAGCCATAGATCTATCGCGTATAGTTCAGCAGCGGATGGGTCGGTTTTTTGATAATAGGCCCACAGGTTGTATGTGCTATGTAAATTTAACAAAAAATAGAAACTGAATCCAATACCGATGAACAACGAGAGAATTCTCAAAGTGTCAGGCAGTCTGCTAAAATTGCGCTGACGCATTATTTCGAAGATTTCAGCGAAAAAATACCCCAGGGCCATGAAGATGACGGAATATACCGGCAAAAACAGATAAAGCAGGCCCAGCCCGATATCGGCCCCGCCTTTCCAGCCGGTCATCATATCATATGCAAAAAGAACCGTCGCCGGAAGGACCGAGATGAGCGCACCGATTCCCGCACCGACAGCACCCAGTGTATCGGGTTGACCGACATATTGGCGGGACAGGGGCAAAACGCACAGCAGGCAAAAGGGGAAGGCCGGCATGAGGACCATGAAATAGGGCGCGAAACCGGCTATGGTGAAGTTGATCAGGACAATTAAAAAAGCAGCGGCCATAAAAAGATATATAAATTTAATGCGCTTGTTTTTAATTATGGCATGCTTCATGGTTCATGGCCTCACCGATGGCGACAGGTCCACCCCGCAATCCCGTTTGGCGGTGGCTTTCACGTGAGCGCCTGAGCAACCGCCTGGTGGGCATGAATCGCCGTCGTATCAAAAAGCGGAACGCGGGTGTGCTCCTGCTGCACGAGCATGACGATTTCAGTACAGCCTTCGATAACGCCCTGCGCGCCGTCAGTGTGCAGTTTATCGATGATGCGCAGGTATTCTTCACGGGAGCTGTTGCGCACATTCCCCTGACACAATTCCTCATAGATAACGCGGTGAACGATGTCGCGATCTTCTTTTGAAGGAACCAGCACGTTTATGCCTTTTTGCTCCAAGCGGCCCCTGTAAAAATCCTGCTCCATGGTAAACTTTGTGCCCAGCAATCCAACCGTGTCCATTCCGGCCTGCCGGATGCGATCGGCAGTTGCGTCTGCAATGTGCAGCAGCGGGATGCTGATGGCTGCTTTGACCCGGGCAGCTACATTGTGCATCGTATTGGTGCAAATCAGTAAAAAATCCGCGCCGGCGACTTCCACCTGACGCGCTTTTTGGGCCAGGATGTCTCCGGCGGCCGCCCAGTCGCCTTTGTGCTGCAGCGTCTCTATTTCCTGAAAGTCTACGCTGACCATTGCGATCGGGGCCGAATGCAGCCCACCGAGCCGGCGTTTGGTTTCTGCGTTGATCCAACGATAATAGAGCTCGGTGCTCTCCCAGCTCATGCCGCCCAGCAGGCCGATGGTCTTCATATTCGCAGCATCCCCTTAAAAGTAAAATTTAATCCGTATGTGCCGGGCCGATCAGCGCCCCGTTGAGGTCACCTTGCAGCGACTGAACATAATATTTGGCTATTTCGGCGGCCGGCACCCCGCCCGGGCCCCAGCCCATTTTTTCTGCAGTTTCCTTGGCCATGGGTGAACAGACCGCATTCAGTCTTTGATTTTTAGGCATGTCAAGGGCAGCGGCTTCCACAAAAGCCTCCAGTGCCCGATTGATCATCGTCAGCATCACGGTTGCCGCATTGGGCATATGCGCCAGCATCCCGGTGGTCAGCGTAAAGACGCCGGATTCATTTAGATGCTCTTGGCCATAACGGACCAGATTGATTTGTCCCATCAGTTTATTGCTCAAACTCAAATCAAAATCGGCATCTGTCAGGGCCTGCAGCGGTCCGAAGCGCGCATCGCCGGCAGCACATACAACCGCGTCGATATCGGTTACCTGCGCGTACATTGCTTTTATGGAGGCAGGATTGCTCAGATCCACCTGGACCTCACCGTTTCTGGAGGCCTGGATGATGTCATGGTTTTGTTGTAGCGCATTTACCGCGGCTTTGCCCAGAGTACCGCTGGCGCCAACGACGACAATTCTCATTTTTTGCACCTCCAGATGTGACTGCCAGCGCCGGACGATTTTTTTGGATCGGTCTGTACAGCGCGGGCTATTGTCTGTTTACACCCTTGATGTCATGGACGTCTAACAGCGTCATGCCGGCCACCAGCGCCCGATGATCGACCGTAGCGGTGTGCCGGGACTCAAAGCGGATGGTCAACCCCCTCTGCGGAATAACCTTATCCAGGAATTTGCCGATGACGTTTTTGGGTTTTATCCGTATGCCTTCGTGCAGGTCCTCTTTTTTTATAACAGCAATCAGATCCTCGTTTGACATCACCGCATAACTGTTTGGCTGGGCGCTCAATAAAGTGCGAAAAAAAGCTTCTTTTCGGCTGGCCGGATCGATGATCCGTGCTATTTCCTGCTCATTTTGTCCCAGAATTTTCCAGCGAAAGCCGACGCCTTTGCGCGTAATCGCGGCAAAGCGTGTGCCCCCCGGGTTTTCAAGAAAATAGGTGGCATTCATCAATTTTCCTTTGGCCACCATTGCAAAATTCATGTTTTGATGATTTGTGCTTGAGTAGGCCGTGGGGGCCGATATGCAGGCGCCGTAAACATCGCAGGTCGTATAGAGTTGACCGGCATCATCATAGAAGGCATAGGTTCTTTCATATCTTTTTTGCTTGCCTTTATAATCATAGCGGGAGGTGAGCTGAATGGCTTCCATATTTTAAACCTGCTCTCCAAGCAGCAACGCCAGGCCACCGAACCAATCAGGTATTGGGTTAATAAGAATTATATGGGCTTACCCAGAATGGCTTTATAAAACCAGATCTGACCGATACAGAACAAATAAAAAATATTGATACCCAGAAATATAAAATAAATGCCCAGCCAGTGACCGGAATAGTCATTGGCACCGATAAACGCGGCAATAAAACTCAAAACAGATGGCGGCGTAACCACCAGCACGGCAATGAGCGCATAGATGCCGGATGCCGGGGGATGCCCACCTTGCATATAGGCGCTGGCGTAAAATATGACCGAAACACCGGCCATTACCAGAATGGCGCTCAGCAGCGTTAAACCGAATTTGATCACTTTAAAGTTCATCTTATCAGAGACCTTTGATATGGTTGTCAGCACCTGCAAAAGATTGTAGCATGGATTATGCTTTCGTGCCTGATTTTCCGCCAAACGGCGCTAATATACAAGTGGTATCAGTTTCTTGGTCTTGCTGGCGTATTGTCTAAACGCGTCTTTATACTTTGTTTCAAGATACCGATCGAGCGACGGTATGATATTGAAGATAAAATTTGCCGCCATGAACAAGGGGATCACCAGCAAACTGAGGCGGGCCGCTATTATGACAAATCCGGTGAAAAGAACGAGGTCACCGAAATAATTGATATGCATCGACAGGCTGAATAATCCCTGTGTGTAGAGGTGCCCTCTATTTTCCGCTTTTGACTTCCAGACATGCCGTGCGTATTCGGAATGCGTATTGAGATAGGAGCCTGCCAGGTACAGCAAAATGCCAATGA
>CAZJHF010000173.1:0-8353 GCA_964545505.1 uncultured Desulfobacterales bacterium
GCCAGGTGCGGCGGGGTCAGGGCTCTTTTTAACGTTTTTGCCAATAATTGGAAATTGATGGTAACCAGCAGCCCTCCGAAAACAATACCCAGAGCGACACTTTTTGAAAAAATGACAAATCCGGCAATGCTGGTCCCTGCAAATAAAATCCAGTTGGATCGGGTAACGAAATTAATGATGCGTTGCTGGACGTCCAATATGCCTTCCCCGTTATGGTGCTGATGGCCGACTAAAACTTTCTCGTTTTGCGAATAACGATAGCAATGTTACGAAAGCCGGCGATGATCCCGATAACCAAGAAAATAAGGGTACACCACGGCGCTGTTTCAAATCGGCGATCTAAATAAATCCCCACAGCCAGACCAATAAAAATCGCCAGTGCGACTGAAAACCCTAGGCTGCTGTAATATGCCAGTTCCCGGAAAGTTCGTTTGGTTTCTTTTTTCATGGAATTCAAACACCTTCCGCCATTAGTGGAAGGTGACAACCAAACTGATATAAAGATTGAGCAACTAACATAGGATCACAGACAAGTCAACGCTAAATTTAACCCGATTAATCATAAACCTGATGAAAAACAGGTAGGGTTTGAAATACTAGATTCCAAGATAGCGGGTATCAAAAACCGGACCGTCTTTACAGGCATGCAAATATCGCTGGTTATCTTTACGCGCAGCCACCGCACAGCCCAAGCAGGCTCCCATGCCGCAAGCCATCATCGTTTCGATCGAAACCTGACAGCGAACATGATGCCTTGCTGCAATTCCGGCGACACAGGCTAACATCTCCATTGGGCCGCAGGCACAAATAATATCTGGCCGATTTTCAGCTAATGCTGCGTCCAGTGGATCCGTTACCAAACACTGATCTCCGGAGCTTCCGTCATCCGTAGTCACACGAGCCGCCAGTCCGATAGCTGAAAAATCCTGTAAACACAATAGATCGGATCGTGTCCGGCCGCCGATGAAAACCTCAAGCGATGATAAATTGCGCTTGGATTCAATCAGCGTCTGGGCCAAGAATAACATCGGGGCCACACCGATCCCGCCGGCCACTATTTTGATATTCGACACCTTTGCTGCAATCTCAAATCCTTGACCCAGCGGTCCAGTCATGCTGATGAGATCTCCGGGCTGCAGGCGCGCAAGCAACTGAGTTCCTTTGCCGACCACTTTATACAGCAATTCCAGAGCGCTAACAGAACCCTTATGTCGAACTAACTGATGAATCGAAAATGGGCGTGGCAATAGCGGGTCGATTTGTTGATTTGGGCGAACCATGACAAATTGACCGGGTACAGCCTGGGCATATTGGCGGTGGCAGCTTAGCCGAATGCGATAGATTCCGTGACCCAGGGCGGTGTTTGCGAACACCTCAACTGCTTGATCGGTAATCGGGGCCATATTTATCTTCTGAATGTGTTCACTTTTGGCTTTCGTGCGAAAATGCTTTTTAGCACAAAAACATCAAAGTGAAAATGGACGAATATTCGATTTTTTATGTTGCGTTTGTGTTTTTGCATGCTATCGGGGTCTATTATTTCTGATGGTTCGGCTGTTGCAGGAAACTGTCGTCTATCCGTTTAAGCCGATAACCGAAGCAAATCGACCCGTTTGGCCTTCAGCGCGATAGGAGAAAAAAAGCGCTGTATTGCAGAAAGTACAGATGTTGCTGAGTTCAATATTATCCAAGGGGACACCGGCATCGTTTAGCTGATTGCGACTGATGGCCCAGAAATCAAAATGATTTCCCACCTTTTTATACGGCCACAATTTTTCAGGGATTTCATCGCGATAATGAATAAATTCAGCGCAGCAGGGTCCAAGCGAGGGCCCTATCCCGGCCAGCAGATGCGACGGATCGCTTTGAAAACGCCTTTGCATAACAGCCACGGTTCGTCCTGCAATATTGCGAATGCTGCCGCGCCAGCCGGAATGAATATTGGCCACAACCTGCTGGTGGGTATCATATAACAATATCGATTGACAATCTGCCAGCTGGATCATCAATAATTTGTCGACACTATCGGTAACAATGGCATCACCGGTTCCCAGAAGGCCCTCGCCGCCATCATCAGAGACGGACATCGTCGGATTCAATACGAGCACTTGATCGCCGTGGACCTGCTCGGCATAAATCAGGTCATGTATGCCCATTGCCCGTGCGATGACCCGACGGTTCTGCCATACATGAGTATCGGCATCCCCCAGCCCCGAACTGACATTTAAACTTTCGAAAGGTGGGGGACTGTTCCCAAAATGGCGCGTGAAAATGCCGTGCCGGATCTCGGAAAATTGGGCCAGGCTTTCAAACTGGTAGAATGATACCCCGTTTTTATAGGTCAGGATCACTTACGGTTCTCCAATCTAAATTCAAGCGGTGCGCATGCAGGTTCAGCCCGTTTTGGTTCGGGGATATCGAACCGCAGCCGCCTTCTGCCGCAGGGCAGACAAAACGCTGCGAGATTCTATGGCTTTGATTGTGGCAATCCTGATTTTCACCAATAAAAGACCATCGGTATCGTTTATTCAGGGAGAAACCGGTTCATCTTCAACTAACAAAAACGTTTAGCGATACGCTCAATGATCACCGTACTAGAGGTATCCTTTACCAGAGGAACCCGTACAACCCGTCCGCCTCTGTTTTTGACAAAATCAGCACCAACGATATCATCTGCGTTCCAATCTGCACCTTTGACGAGTACAGCCGGTTTTAAAAGCTGAATTAGTTGCAGCGGGTCGGGTTCATCAAAAAAAGTTATATAATCTACGACCTGCAGACTGGCAAGTATTTCCGATCTTTGTGCCTGCTCGATGATTGGCCGTAGACGACCTTTGATCGATTTGACGGATGCATCAGAGTTTAGGCCGACCACGAGCATATCCCCTTCTTTTCTGGCGGCGCTTAGATATCGGACATGGCCGACATGCAAAAGATCAAAACATCCATTGGTAAAAACCACGTTTTTGCCGGCCTCGCGAAAGCCTTCCAGTTTGCTGGCCAACAAGCGGGCATCCATTATTTTTAATTGACTATCCATCGCGGGTCTGGGATCCTTTCCAAGCATTTTTTAGATGTCAAACGAATAACCGGTAACCCATAACGAACAACGCCCAATTGGGATTTTAAATGGCGCGCGCCAACGTCAACACATCAACCTGCGCTGCGCCGGCTTCCAGCAAAGAGCGTGCACATTCATCGACCGTTGCACCAGTGGTATACACATCATCAACAACCAAAATTTTACGCTCACGGACCGTCTTTGGCAAGCGCACACGAAAGGCACCTTTGACATTATTCAGCCGCTGCTGTCGGTCCAGTCCAATTTGAGAAGCCGTAGCCTTACGTCTAGTGAGCACATCCGGTCGTAAACGCGTATGGGATGCTGTCAACGGATTTGGTGCTGAAATCGTTTGCCAGCGGTCGATCATTAAATAGGCTTGGTTAAAACCACGGTAACGAAACTTCTGCCTGTGTAAAGGCACCGGTAGGATCATATCGATGGCATCATGTTGCCAATACCGCAAATAGGTATTGAGCAACAAACCGCCAAATGGCTTTGCCAGCTGCGTCTTGCCGGCATATTTGAACCGATGAATGACAGCCATCGATTGCTGATCATAAACCATCGTCGCCCGGGCCATTCTGAAGCTTTTGGGCCGCATGATACAATCGCCGCAAAGATGGTTGTCTTTTTGCAGCTGTTTAAACATCATTCCACAACAGGTGCACAGCGGTTCGGATATGGCCGTCAACGCCTTCACACATTCCTGGCAACATATTGCACTCAGCGACCGATGCGCAAGCGGCAATAGATCTCTGCTCTTGGTGACAGTATGGGATAAACGATTGTTGTCCGCGCTGACTGAAGCAGGCGGGTATAGGCGTTGGCAAACCAGGCATTTGGGCGGAAAGATCGTATCCAGCAAAGTATGCCAAATGGATCGCAATCCCATCAGAACGGCATTTCTGGCGCCGGAATTTCGATGCACGCCGGTAGCTTCTCCTTTCCGGTTTGACGACATCATTACAGGTTATCATCGACCCAACGCTGTCGGTAGGTTTCATACATTGCAATTGCTCCGGCCACCGAAGCGTTCAGCGAGCCAAGGATCGCGCGCTGCGGGATTGAAATCAAAAAATCACATTTTTTTCTGACCAGGGGCCGCAATCCTTTTTCCTCCCCACCGACAACTAAGCCCAATGCCCCTTTCAAAGACGCGGCAAAAATGGATTGCGGGGCGTTGGGTTCCAGCCCCACGACCCAAACATCGCGTTCTTTGAGGGATTTGACACAACGCCCTATATTATTGACCTGTGCCACACACATATGCTCAAGGGCACCGCTGGAAATTTTGCTAACCGTTGGCGATGGGTAGGCAGAACGATCTTTGGGAATAATGATACCGTCGACGCCGACACACAGAGCGGTTCGGATTAGCGCGCCCAGATTATGTGGATCGACGATGTGGTCCAATATCAACAAAAATGGATGGCTCCCGCCTGATGAGACTGTTTGGAGGATATCACCGACATCGGCCAGCTGATATGGTGTTACACTGGCTGCAATGCCTTGATGCGATGGGTTGCCCGTGATGGCTTGAAGTTTGTTTGGGCTTAGTTCTTTAATCGACAGCTTTTTGTGATCCGCTGTTAATCGAATGCGTTCCATTCGTTTGCTATATGGCTGTTTTGAAATATAGATTTGATGAACGGTCCGACGACCCGCTCTCAGAGCTTCATAAACCGGATGGAAACCATATAGTATTTCATCCTTCACGTCGGCGATGTTCCTTACAATGCGCTCTCATCCCAAGATTTGATAAACCCCAAGTTTTCGGCTGTTGTACAATCGATGTCGGGTATGGGTTTAGGATGTGGCACTTTGATTAATATCCGTTATAGCCTGATGCTTTTTAGCGGGGTGTGCCATAATCTTCAATGATGGAAATCAAATCCTTCAGGGCTGTTGCTAACTGATCATTCACAATGACATGATGGTACAGGTCTTGTTGAGCCATTTCTTTTTCGGCATTTCGCAGCCGCACAGCGATGGTTTCAGCGCTGTCGGTTCCTCTCTTTTCCAGACGCTGTCTCAACGCTTCCAACGAAGGCGGCCGGATAAAGATGGCCACGCATTCGGCGTAACGTTCCAGCATCTGGCGGGTTCCCTGCACATCCAGGTCAAGGAGTATGTTCTTTCCGGCCCGCAGGCCCTCATCCAAAAAATCTGCTGATGTGCCGTAGTAATTGCCGTGGACCAGCGCCCATTCAGCCCAGCGAGCAGCGTCAACCCGTCGTTTGAATTCATCCGTATCAATGAAATAATAATCGATGCCGTCCTGTTCACTTTTACGGGGCTTGCGCGACGTGTATGACACCGAGTAAAGCATTTGCGGGAATTGCCGGCGAACCTCGCGGCACAGTGTTGTCTTGCCAGCGCCTGAAGGGGCCGAAATAATAAACAGATGCGGTGATCGTAACGGCATATGAGCTGTGATGACTCTTTTTTATTAGTGTTTGGGGATTATATCGTTCTGTCCCCTATTTTCGTTGTGTTCAGCACAAAAAGTAGCTGTTAACGATATATTTCAATCTGGCATTCAGTTGCGCTTCCAAATTTTCAGGAAAGATCAGGTGAGTTCCTTGAGCATCGCGTAGCGTTGAGAAACCGTCTCCGCCTGAATGGCTGACAGAACAACATGATTGCTGTCCATCACAATTATGGAACGGGTTCTGCGGCCGTGGGTGGCATCAATGAGACGCTTTTCTTCCTTGGCCTCGTCTTTGAGGCGTTTCATCGGGGCAGAGTTAGGTGATACGATCGCAACGACACGATCTGCGACGACTGAACTGCCAAACCCGATGTTTAATAATGTCTGATCCATTTTACCTCCGTTTGTACTTTAGCCATCTTGCATGAAAATGAACGGCCCATTCAAATCTATTCGACGTTCTGAATTTGTTCCCTGATCTTTTCGAGTTCTGATTTTACATCAATCACTAAATGGGCAATCGTGGCGTTGCCTATTTTGGAGCCTATGGTGTTAAATTCTCGATTGAGCTCCTGTAATAAAAAATTTAATTTTCGACCGGCTGGTTCCGGAGCCTGCATGATTTGCTCGAACTGGTTCAAATGGCTTGCCGCCCGTGTCATTTCTTCTGAAATATCGCTGCGATCGGCTAAAAAGGCGGCTTCCTGGGTAACTCGTGTCGGGTCTAGCTCGACAATGTTTTGCGTCAACGCCGTAATCCGTTCTGTCAGCCGTTGCTGATATTGCGCCAACAGATCGGTAGATCCTTTTTTAATCTGTTCCAGACAATTATTGATGAAATCCAAACGCTGTCGAAAATCCGAGGCAAGAAAATCGCCCTCCGTGCGCCGCATGGCCTCAAGATCTTCGAGTGCAACTAGGGTGCAATCCTTGACTGTCGTCCAGATTATTTCTTCATTTGGCGAATTTTCAACTGGCTTGATAATACCGCCTGCATTCAGCAATAGGTTCATCGTTATTTCATCTTTCATCTTATAGGTGGTGCGTAATTGATCAAAGATGGCCATCAATGCATTTGCCCGGGCTTTATCGATCTCAAGGGTGGCGGCTTCATCGGAGTGATCCTCTATTTGTAATCTAATTTCAAGTCGCCCGCGAGCAATGCGGGCGCTGATCAGTTCTTTTAATTTATCTTCCAGAAATTGATATGGCGATGCGATCCGAATAGACATATCGATATGGCGACTGTTATAGGAACGAATTTCAATTGTTGCTTTTAAATCATCGGCCGATTTTTCAGCACGTGCATAGGCTGTCATGCTTTTTATCATAACTTTTAATGAACTCCATTTTTCAAACTGCGGATTTTTGGTTTGATGCCATCGCAAATAGCTTCAACAGGGTTTACCGATTGATTGTTTGACCGGTCGCGCACGCCAGAAGACATATATGAATGACGCGTATGGATTAACTTTCAAGCAAAGCCGGGCACCTCAGTCAAATGGCACACCAGAATCGACGCTGTCAAGCTGGCATCTTAATATCCCAAATATATTTATTTCGAACCTGTTCAAGAAATTCGAGCATATCGCCATCCGCATAATCAGGATAAGTCCAGGGGAGTCGCTGAAAGTCACCCTTATGATAAATCAGGGTTAAATCGGCATAGACGCCGTCACCAATACAGATGCGATGACTAAAATTTTTGCCGGATGCGAGCACAAACCGCTCACGCAACATGTAGCCCGGATCAATATTAACGCGCCGCCGCCCGCTTTGCGAAAAGGATTGCTCGATCTGATGCGTATTCATCTTTATGCCGGCCAAATCCTGTTGAGCGATCATCCGCTGAAATGAGCACAACCGCCGGAGCAGAGGCGTTCCCATTTCCATTTCGTAGTAGCGAGTATAGTCGAAGGTCATCCAGGAGCTCACCAGGTCGATTTGACCATACATGGAAATAAATTCCGGTACCAGTCTTTTGAAAATTTGAATGTCACCCATGAACAGGCCGATGACCAATTTTGCCGGCTGGGGTGCTTGCAGCTCGCTCATCCGTATAGCGTTTTAGGTTATGGGTTATGGGTTATTTGCCGCAACCTGCAGGCCTGACAATAAAAGGCGAACACAAATAACGAATAACGATTGATTTCTAGCCATCCAGTGGTTTGGCCTCATCGATCAACATAATTGGAATGTCATCTTTAATTTCATATACCAGACGGCATTTATCACAGATCAGACCATCCTGGTGGTCGTTGAGGTGAATGTCGCCTTTACATTTTGGGCAGGCGAGTATGTCCAGTAGTTCCTGGCTAATGGCCATAATGCGCTCCTTTTATTCCGCGTTTATTAAATTCAATACAGCATAACATGAAAAAATGATATTTGAAATCCAGGCGGCGATGATGGGCGGTAGCATGCCACCGTATCCCAGTGACAGGCAAAAGCTGTGTACCACCCAATACAGAAAAACCACCACCACTCCGTGAGCAATACTAACGGACAGCCCCTCACTGCCTTTGCGTTTAACGGCAATGCCAATGCCGATAATGCACACAATAATCGATAAAATGGGAACAGCAAACCGAGCGTGTAGGTCTACCCGATAGGTCGTCGCATCATAACCTTCGGATTCTACTTCACGGATATAGGAAAACAGTTCTGCGACATTCATCTCATCGGATTTTGTAAATACACGCTTTAAATCCTCCGGTAAAATATCAATTTCAATCACCCTCTGGGGATAAATCTTGACGGCATATGAAAATGACTGCGGATCCAGCACCTGCTCCATGATGTTAGAAAAAACCCATTTGCCCTTTTGATAAACACCGGTGGTGGCATCAACCCGTTTT
>CAZJHF010000174.1:0-8351 GCA_964545505.1 uncultured Desulfobacterales bacterium
TCTGATATTCATAAGCTGACACCTGAACACTGACACCTGACACCTACTTTTAAACTGATAACCAATAACGAATAACATTTAACAAATCACCTTCTACGGCCTTTGCCTTTTTGACACATTTTGAGTCCAAACAGCGCAGCGCCGACAGCGCCGGCAATCTGCGTGTCCCAGCGCGTCTGCAGTCGCTCAACTCCGACCATGGGCATCAGGCGATCCATCACACCACGATTTTTGGCCATTCCGCCGGTAACCGCAAATTCGGTTTTGACGCCCAGACGTTCGATCAACTCGTAAATCCGTTCGGCCATAGCCTTGCAGTAGGCGGCCAGAACCTCTTCCAGGCTCCAGCCTTTGCGCAACAAGGCGGTGGCCTCTGATTTGGCATAAACAACACAGCTATTGGTGACCGCTGCCGGTTCGACCCCCTCAAATGCAAATGATCGCTCACCGACTTCCACAATCGGCACGCCCAGCAAATCTGAAAACACTTCCATGCCGCGCCCGGTTCCGGCCGCGCATTTATCATTCATCAAAAAATTAACGACCTTGCCCTTTTCATCGCACTGGATGGCTTTAATATCCTGTCCGCCGACATCCAGAACTGTTCGAACGCCAGGGCCGTAAAGAAAATTGGCGCCGCGCGCATGACAGGCAATTTCGGTAACCGTGCGATCTGCAAACGGCACATTGACCCGTCCGTATCCGGTGCCCACACAGTAATCTATATGATCTTCGGGCATATCACTACCTGCCAGTGCATATGCGATGACTTTGCGGGCACTGTCGGGGCTGTTGGAGCCGGTGCGCATATTGCCGTACGCAAAAATTTTACCATCGGCCATGAGAACAGCCTGGGAGCTGACGGAGCCCACATCAATGCCCACGGTCATAAATTGGGTCTCTTTCCAATCAATGTCCGGGCTCTTCCAATTGGACTCTGGCCAGTGACAGTATTCGGATTTGGATTCTTCTTTCATCCTGTGATTCTCTGATTATAACGTCATTGGTTATTTGTCACTTGTTAAAAAATAGGTGTCAGGTGTCGGTGTTCAGGTGTCACTATCTGAATATCAGAATCGGTCGAACTGCAACCTGACACCTGAAACCTGAAACCAGCAGTTATTGGAATCTGCTATCCCAAAGTTGGCATCTTAAGTCAGAGGATATACAACTTAGATACATTAAGAACAACGATTATGCTTCCGCCGCCAAAATGGCGGCCCCAACGGCCGCACCATATTCAGGTTCATCCGGGATAAAGATATTTTCAACTTTCAATTCCTTTTGGAGTGCGGCAATAAATCCCGGGTTGTAACCCACGCCACCGAGCAAGACAATATCCTCATTGACCCCGATACGGCGAATGATGGATGCAATCCGGCTGGCGATCGCATCATGGATGGCTTTGCTGATGTCAGGTTTTTCCGTATTGGCGTGAATCAGGTTGACGACATCGGATTCGGCAAAGATAACGCACTGGGCATTCATCGGGATTTCTTTGTCTGATTGAAGACACAGCGATCCCATTTCTTCAACGGTCACGTCAAGCGCCCGCGCCATGCCTTCAATAAAAGCGCCGGCGCCGGCAGCACATTTTTCATTAATCGCAAAATCCACCACATTGCCCAGTTTATCGATTTTAGCCGCCCTTCCCTCTTCTGCACCAATATCGATCACGGTGCGGGCATTGGGAAAGAAAAAATGGGCGCCTTTGGCCATGGCTTTAATTTCACCGACCGTATCATCAGCGGCTTTTATCGACTTGCGACCGGTTCCGGTGGCAAAAATTTTCTGGACGTCATCTTTTGAGATGCCGGCATCTTTGGCGGCCTGGGCCAGGGTATCTTGAAAGGCGTTTTCCTGTTCGTAGCCGGTTGCCAGCATGGCTTTGCCGATAATCTGACCCTTTTGCATGATAATAACCTGGGTGTTTTTGGCGCCACAATCGATTCCCGCTGTTATCATTTTATCAACCCCGCAGATAAACATTTTGAAAGGCATGCATGAACTTGGAGTGCCTTAAAATTAGAAAGAATGACATAATAGTATATATTATTTTTCATTTTTCAATTCATAGCGCAATTGACCGTTCAATCAGCGGAAATGGGGCGAACGCCTATATTAGCTACAATGTAGCTATTTTGGGAATTGGATGGTGTCAAGGAAAGAGAATAAACCCTGCAAAAGGAATTAAGCATGCTGCTTACAGGGTTCTGCACAGACGCCGTTGAGTTATAATCCGTTGGAGATCCGCAGACGAACCAAGGTCGGCAGCCAGGGGAAACAACCGTGTCGCTGTGGCGAAATCAGCGCGCGCTTTTAGGTACCCGCTGAATTGTGATATAATACCTTGTAAAGCCGGCAATTATGTGTTAAAAAAACGCCTGTTCGGCCTCGGAAATTTAATTTAAGAAGGGAAAGAAGATTTATGTCCGAGAAGCACCCTGAATGTCCGCTGTATAATCCTCTCAACTGTAAAGAATATTATAATCCGAAATTGTGCGCTTTTGTAAGAAAAGACAAAGATTGTTTGAAGAAAAAAAAAACCAAGGCCAAAGCCAAATCCAGTCAAGCCCGTCGTTAAAACCCAACGCTCTGATTAAGCGTGACCCGCCCTGTCGGAAAGCAACCTCGGATCGATTCCCATCTTTTTGACGGCCTCCTCCCAGCGATCTTCAACCGGCATTTTAAAAATGTTTTCCGCAAACACCGGATAGGTTAACCAGGCGTTTTGTTTAATTTCAGTCTCCAGTTGATCTGGTCCCCAACCAGCGCAACCCAGCGAGATGATAAACGATTCCGGCCCCTTTTCCAGCGCAATCGACTCAATTATATCCTTTGTGTTGCTCAGGGCAACATCAGGGGTGATCATTAAGGAGGCCTCCCAATCAAACGGAGGCCCGTGGAGGACAAAAATCTCCGCAATGTGGACCGGTCCGCCGAGGTGAATCGGAATGTGTTCCATCGGCGGTGCACAATCGATATTGAGCTCTTCAAAAATATCTTTGGCCGTCAAGGCATGATGAACCCGATTGATAACCACCCCCATGGCGCCCTCGGCGTTGTGCTCGCACATGCAGGTTACCGTCTGGTGAAAATTGGGATCAATTAGACCGGGCATGGCCATCAGGAATTGACCTTTAAAGAACCCCTGGTTTTCTGTATCTTCCATGTTCTTCTCCGTCATCATCCTGTTGAATCGGTTGCACCGCACCAGGTCAGCCTGAATTGCAGCTGGATTGTCTTTAAAATTAAAGGATGCGTCTGCCGAAAAACGGCGCTGGCGGTTATCGATTTGCGCCCAAGAAAGTATCGTAAAGAACGAAAGCGTGTTAGCGGGCGGCAACTACATAGGGTTTATCCGTTTTCTCATCGAGCAACTCATACACTTTCATGTCGCCGAGGTCTTCGGCCAGATCGGGAGAGGTCTTTATCTGACCGACATGTGGGCGTGTTCTCGCAGCCCGCAAAGTGTTTTCACTGATTAAAATGCCGTTTGGAAATGATTTCGTCAGGTTCTGCAATCTGAAAACCGTATTCACCGGATCGCCGATGACCGTATAATCCATCTTTTGCTCAAAGCCGATATTACCGACCACCACCTCTCCGGTATGGATACTGATTCCCATTTTAACGGTGGCACCGAATTTGCGATCCAAATAACGATTGACCGCATCGAGTGATTTCTTCATCTCAAAGCCGGCTGCAATGGCATTATCCGCGTCCTTGGTGCTGGAAACCGGTGCACCAAACAGGGCTAAAAACCCATCGCCTAAATATTTGTCCACAATACCTGATTGTTTAAAGACAACACCGCCCATAACCGAAAAAAAGCTATTCAACAGTGCAACCGTTTTTTGCGAGCCGATCTTGCGGGAAAGCTCTGAAAAACCGCGGATATCAATATTGAGCAAGGTCACCGTTTTTAATTCTTCGACTACCGGCTTGCCGTCTTCAGAATCGTAAATGATTTTATCCAGAACCTCCTTGGGGACAAACTTCTGAAACATATGCCGGATGTCGCGTTCTTGCTCTGCCATGCTGACGGTTTCTTTGTAAAGACGGGCATTTTCCAGAGCAATACAAACCGACGTAGCAATGGATTGCAAAAGATCCTTGTCGTCGGTATCAAATTCACCGTTTATCTTATTGAGCACCTCGATCACCCCGATAACCTTCCCCTGAGATACCATCGGTACGCACAGCGCGGATTGGGTTTTAAATCCGGTGGACTCATCGACCATCGGAAAAAAATGAGGTGATTTTTCAATATCATTGACCAGAATGGATTTGCCCCTGGCGGCCACGTACCCGGCTATCCCCTGACCGATTTTCAGGCGAAACTTCTTCATGGATTTAATCTTAATGTTAAAAGCAACCGCAATCTCGAGTTCGTCTCCTTCCAAAAAAAGCAAAGAACCCGCTTCCACATTCATGACCTCGCGGATCATATCCATCGTGTATTTTAGCACCTTGCTGATGTCAAATGTGGACGATGCCAGAGCGCTGCCGACCTGGCGGATGGTATCCAGCTCCTGGTTTCTTTTGACGACTGCCGCAGACAGCCGATTGCGCTCGATGGCCAGCGAAAACCCATTGGCAATCCAGGTAACGAGCTTGTGAGAGTTGTAAAATAAAGCTGCGTCATGAGTGGCCAAAGCTAAAACCCCGGTTACGTTACCGTCGCTTTTTAGCGGGGCCAACAGAGAGGCGGTGCAACCCTGATCGGCAAAAAGCTCCCGATCCAGCGGATTGGCCATCGAACAGGTATTGTCTACCAGAAGACTGCTTTCCTGCTTGAATACTTTTTCAAGAATGGAATCCCTGATAGGATAGCTGGTACCGCGCACAAGGTTCGAGGGACCACTGATAAGCAAATCGAAAATCTTCAGTTGACCGGGCTTGGCGTCATCCAGGGTCATCACAAAGGCGATATCAAAAGGAACCACGCTTTGAAGCTCATTGAGGACGGCATGCAGCAACTCGGTGTCTCTGAAGCTGGAAACCAGTACTTTAAAAATTTTTTCAATAGACCTCAAATGCTGCGTGTTGCGCTCGTTTTCTCTGAGCAGGCGCAAATTTTCATAGGTAAAGGCGGCATTGCTTAAAAGCGGCGTCAGGACTTCAACCTCTTCCTGAGTGTAAGTTCGATCCTGGCGCGACGAAATCGTCAGAACGCCAAAAATATCCTTGCTGGTTTTAATCGGCATGCAGACAAAGGATTTGGTTCCATAATGCGCCAGGCTGGCCCTGCCGAATCGATTATCCTGCTCGATATCTTCCACCACCAAAGGAGATTTGTTGATGACCGCATACTTGGCGATGCTGGTTTCAAAATCAATACGATCGCCGGCTTTGACAAATTTCCCGAGACCCACCGTCGCTTTTACCTGAAATGTCTTGGGTTCATTTTTATTGAGCGTCAGAATCGATCCCAGGTCCGAATTGGTTAACATCAACGCCCGCTCAAGCGTTATGTGCAAAATCTCCTCCGGATCATAGGTGACGAAGCATAACTCGGAAACCTCTTTTAAAATGGCGATCTCAGAAGCCTTTTTTTCAAGCGCGTGAAACGTATTGCTGAAACGCTGCTCGATGGCGCCAAACGACTGAATGATGTTTTGCAGTTCGTCGGTGCCTGATGTAAGTTGATCATCCGGAAAATCCCCAAGATAATTGGACGACATTTGCACGGATATATTGGAAATCTTATCAAATAATTTTTTGAGAATGGTAAAACCCGTAAATGCAAACACCAGGATGCCCAGAAAAAATAGCGGCACCCATGTGTCCGAGAGCATGTCATATTTAATGAAAAAAAAGATGAACCCCAGAACCGGAAAGAAAAAAAACAGTCCGAAAACGAGGTTTAATTTCGTATATAAGCTATTTCTCTTCAACGAACGTTCTCCCGGCCAATCGCCAGCGCAGGTTTTTATAGGTTCCGCAATTTGACCTGATTTTTAAGGCAGATTAAGTTTAAGACCTGTAGCGTCGATTGGCTACTATTTTGTATCAGGAAATAAGAAAACTTAATTAAATATATAGTTTAGTTATAACTTAAAAGCAAATATTCTTCAACCAATAAGAATTGAGCTGCCCGCCAGCCGAATAAAGATGGAAAGTCGATCAGATGATTTTGGCATCAAAGCAGGTGTATCTTGACATACCGGCTGGCCTGCCGTAAAGGGTAAATTTATTTTTATCTGTTGGTCGAATGAATGAAGCGTGCGATAATAGCCTCATCGGTCAATAAAATCGACAATATTATTTTTTATATATTTTCAATAAGTTAAACCACAGACAGACATGGTGCCATATGCGTGCGGTTGTTCAAAGAGTTCGACAAAGCACGGTAGAAGTCGACGATCAGGTTGTGGGACAAATCGGAAGCGGTTTATTGGTATTGCTGGGGGTCGCCAGAGATGACACGGCTAAAGATGCTGATTATCTGGTTAACAAAATCATCAATCTCAGAATCTTTGAGGACACCGATGGCAAAATGAATCGATCATTGCTTGAAACAGGCGGTGAACTGCTGGCGGTATCTCAATTTACCCTGCTGGCCGATTGCCGTAAAGGCCGCCGACCCTCCTTTATCGATGCAGCCGAGCCCGGGAAAGCCACCCAACAGTTTGATGCCTTTGTTTATGGCGTGCGAAACCATGGGATCCGGGTCCAGACCGGCCGCTTTGGGGCCATGATGGCCGTCAAACTGGTCAATGATGGACCGGTGACCCTTATCATCGAAAGCCCCCAAAGGTCACAAGCGCATGATTGATACTGCTGTCCCTCAGACTGAGACTGCCAGCAGCCAAATCCGGCAGGCCTTTTTTGCCGGAGCGGCTAACAGCGTTAGGATTTCTATCGAGCGCTTCTATTCAGGCGTCTGCAATCGATCTGCGTGCGTTCAACCGGGTTGCCGGTCGCAAAAAAACGATAGCGGGGCTTTGCTGTGGCTACTTATGACATGCCTGCTATTGATACCGGGCGGGCTAAAGGCCCAGGATTTTTCTGAACTGGAGGCCTTGATCGGCCAAAACGATTCCATCCTGATCACCGACGCCCGGGAACAAATTTTATTTTCCAAAAATGCCGACCAAAAGCGCATACCGGCTTCGATCCTGAAAATATACACTTCCCTGGTGACCCTGCACTATCTGGGCGACGATTACCGTTTTCCGACAGAGTTCTATCTGGATCGGCAAATGAATCTGAAAATCAAGGGATATGGCGACCCGTTGCTTATTTCCGAGGTCATCTTAAAAATCTCCCAGGTCCTGGCGGTGCTTCTCAAAAAATCAAATCCCTTAAATGATCTCATCCTGGATGATGCCTACTTCCGGCAACCGTTGACCATTCCGGGCATCACCTCGTCCGCCCAGCCTTATGACGCCCCCAACGGAGCGCTGTGTGTCAACTTCAACACGGTCGCCTTTAGGCGCACCGCACAGGGATATGTCAGTGCCGAACGCCAAACACCGTTGTTACCCTTCGTGACCAAAAAGATAAAGGCTTCAAAACTGAAAGCAGGTCGTATTGTCTTTTCGCACCATAAAGACGAAATATCGATTTATGCCGGCCTGCTTTTTCAGTATTTCTTGAAAAAGGATGGGATTCACTTCAACGGCAAGGTCAGGCTGGGAAGGGTCAACGCTGACGCTGACCGCTTGATATATCGATACGATTCCTTAACGACCCTCAATCAGAATGTTGTCAGGCTTCTGGAACATTCCAACAATTTCATGACCAACCAGCTGTTAATTGCAACCGGCGCAAAAATCATCGGATCTCCGGGCACGCTTGACAAGGCGGTCACGATCGCAACCGATTATGCCAAAGAGGTATTGGGCATTAAGGATATAACCATTGTCGAAGGCTCAGGTATATCCCGTGACAATAGAGTGTCGGCCGCTCAAATGGATCGCGTCCTGCAGGAATTTTTGCCCTACCATTATTATATGCGGCGGTCTGGAAGAGAGTATTACAAAACCGGCACGCTTTATGGTATTAGCACGCGTGCCGGTTATATTCGAAGGTCCAACGGACAGCTCTGTCGCTACGTCATCATGCTCAACACCCCGGGTAAATCCGCCGAGCCTCTGGCATTAAGGCTCCTGCGCATCCTGGATTAATCTATATTAGTCAGATCGTACTTCGACTATCATTGTAGGCTTACTTCTGATTTGTTGGCAATTATTCGAGTATCGCAGATTTTTGGTTTAGGTTAAATTTATAGTTGCTAAAAGTCTGAGTTTTTGGGTTTGATGTTATTAATCTTTCTGGAAGGATGTCTCTATTTCTGCTTTCATTTGGGTGCGATTATCTTGTTATTCTGCAAATTATTGATC
>CAZJHF010000175.1:0-8313 GCA_964545505.1 uncultured Desulfobacterales bacterium
CTGACACTTTTTAGCATTAAGCTCGGGTTATCGATGTCCTGGCATTTGTGACTTAATACACGAAGAACAGCAATAGTTCCCTGCCTGCATTTTTGTGGACAGCAAAGCGAACCTATGATATCAAAAGGGTTTACCGGAGCGCCTGTAGCTCAGTTGGATAGAGCAACGGACTTCTAATCCGTAGGTCGCAGGTTCGAATCCTGCCAGGCGTACCATTGTTACCAAAGCTCCCGGGCAAACGCTCGGGAGCTTTTTGGGTTGGAGTCAGCACGGAATCAACTGAAGCAAAATTAAGGTAGGCCTCTCGTTCTGCCTTTTGTGTGTTTCGCCATCTCTTTTTTCGTTCAGATCACATTAAATAACAGGACTTAGCAGCGAACACAAGTTTTTTCTTTTTTCATCTGAACGATCTTTAGCAACCAGGCCTGATCCCTTTTCAACAAAGAAATTTTCGGCTTTGGCGATAATTTCATGCGGGGCCAGTCGGGTATGTTTTGAAATGCGGATCATATTCACCTCCGGCCGAGATACTCGCCGCTTGCGATCTTGCCTGCCCGCCACATCTTGTCGGCTGCCCGTTCAATAAATTAAGTCCCCTGCTGGCCGTTTCAAGATCACGCTCGCAACCGCCGGGTTCTGAACCCTAACCGCCAAAAATTAATAGGGAAGCCTGCATGGCGAAAAAAAGATAGGGTAAAGGAATGAATTGACCCAAAACTGTTTTCAAAATTACAGATCATGTTCGAGGGCAAGGCGCGAGCCGGTTTAAAAACGGAGCGTACACGATAGTACGCGAGTATTTTAAACCGGTTTGATGCACACCTAAATTTTCTTAAAAATAGATGTGTAATCCATTTATCCTGGATAACACAGCCATCGGACATTAGATGTGGTTTTGAAAGCAGTTTTAGTCGATGGAGGTTTTGTAGTATTTAACCCCGACCCGATATTCAGACATCTTTTTGGCAGGCGCCGGACAACACCATTTGACCTCGGCAAAAAAGCCTTCGTATAGCTCTGCATGGATCGAGTCCGGATTATAATTTTCCATCATAATGTAAATATCAGAGCCCGGGTCAACACCGTCCGGTGCAATAAAACACATACCATCTGTTGAATGGTCACACATCACCGCATGAAAGAAATGGTCGGTATTATGGTAGGCAAAAACGATAGGGGCATCATTTTTAATGCGATCAAACATCCTTCGATCGTTATTTTTCTTCATAACTCCCCTTTCAAGCCGGGGTTTAGGGGTCAGGATGTTTCCAGTTTGATACTCGGCCAGAAAAAAATAAATCAGGCATGCTCGCCAGGCATATTATCAATCAAAGCGCGACGGATGTCAATCAAAAATTATAGTGATATCAAACAAATGGATGATCCAAGGATCCTACCGGGGCTTTTTCAATCCATGCAAATATAGCTCGCATTTTCAGCGTCATCCTTTCATCTAATGCGCTTTCGTGAACAAATCGCCCCATCCGTCTGGCTGCGATGGATAGCCAAACGATACGTGCCGGATATCGTCTTGACAAAGACTGCCATGTTCTTAAAGCGGCAAACACTTCATATTAAGTTTGCTCACTAAATGACCGATAGGCCATTTAGAGGTCTATAATTTTTATCCTGTCACCCTATTTTAGGTCTCGCCTGCAAACAGAACGAGGAGACATACTACCAATAGATTTAAGCTATTACAGAAGGAGAAAACCTTATGGGCACTAATAACGCGGTTTTTTTAGAAAATTTAGAATGGTTTGACGACACGGGCCAGGAACTGGTTCATCGCCTACCGGAAGAAGGGTCAGGTGAAATTAAATATGGCGCTCAACTGACCGTACGCGAAAGCCAGGCCGGTGTCTTTTTCTATAAGGGCAAGGCGGTCGGTGCTTTCGGCCCGGGCAGGCACACCCTTAAAACCATGAATATCCCCCTTTTGACCAAAATCGCCAGCTTGCCTTGGGGTGGTACCAGCCCACTGCGTGCGGAGATGTACTTTATCAATTTAAAAATATTCACCAATCTAAAATGGGGCACGCGCGACCCAGTGGCGTTTAAAGATTCAGAACTGGGCTTGATCCGGCTAAGAGCGTTCGGGGTATTTAATCTGCAAATTGTGCAGCCTGTCCTGTTTGTGAATAGCCTGGTTGGCACCCAGGGTATTTTCACCACCGCTGAGATCGAAGAATATTTAAACCGCGTGATTGTATCCCGCTTTAATGATTACATGGGCGAAACCATCGATTCGATTTTGAACCTGCCGTCCAAATATGATGAACTGTCCCAGGGGCTTTCAGAACGGCTGACAGAAGATTTCAGCCATTTTGGCATTTGCATGACACATCTGTACATCAATGCCATTACGCCGCCGCCGGAGGTCCAGCAGGCCATAGATGACCGCAGCCGCATGGGCGTTTTTGACGACATGAACAAGCTCATGCAAATGAAGGCCGCCATGGCCATGGAAAAAGCCTCCGAATCGGAAGGCGGTTCTGGGATGGGGATGGGTACCGGGCTCGGATTAATGATGCCGGCCATGTTTGCCCAGTATTTTGCCAAAGCGCAACCCCAATCGGAGCAACATCAGCCGCAGGCAAAGTGCCCGGAATGTGATAATTCCATACCCGCACGGTCAAAATTCTGCCCGGATTGCGGACACCAACTATTGGTGTTTGAGCAATGCCCGCGTTGCTCTAAAAATCTGACACCGACAGCGAAATTTTGTTCGCGTTGCGGTCATTCGGTTGAAGAAAAACAAGCTACACATTTCTGCCCAAATTGCGGCAATGAAAATTTAGCCGACGCCGTTTTTTGCAATGAATGCGGCGAAAAAATGACATAAATCGTTAAGGCTTGATGAATGTGTATTAAACCGTTCATTTAGAAGTCTGCGAAGCGGTCCAATCTCAATTGAATGAAATTTTGGGCATTCAGCGGGTGCTGTGGGACACGCTGACCAAAACGGAGACGCGTATTAATTTTTTAATTGAACATCAGTGTCCTCAATGCGGCGCGCCTGCCATAATGGAAGAAACGGATCGTCTGTTTGCCTGCAAATTTTGTCGTGTGAAATCATATTTGGAGGCATCGGATGTTTTTCGATATATGCTACCCAGCACGGCACCGGCGTCCAAAGAACTGCTGTATTTCCCCTATTGGCGCTTTAAAGGTATGCTGTTCTCCTGTGCCGGCAATGGTGTCGGTCATAAATTTATCGATGTCAGCCATCAAGCCATAGCAGCGCCTGCTTTTCCGGTTAGTCTGGGTTTGCGCAGCCAGGCCTTGAAACTTAAATTCATTACGCCTGAAACCGAAGGCCGCTTCCTCGAACCGACCCAGTCACTGGCGCGTATCGAACAAAACTTTGATGAGCGTTTCGACAAGACGCTTCCCAAACCTGTGCTGCACCATGCCCATATCGGTGAGACCATCAGCCTTATATATGCCCCCTACTATGTTAAAAACCGTCTGTATGATGCTGTCCTCAACACGCCAATCGCAGCCGCCGCATTGGATACGTCGGAGATAGATCAACTGCCTGACGAAAAACCGCACTGGCGTATTCGTTTTATGGCAACATTGTGCCCCAATTGCGGATGGGACCTGGATGGAGAAAGGGATTCGCTGGTATTGCTGTGCAAAAATTGTACGTCGGCCTGGTATCCGGTGGTCAAAGGCCTCAAGCAGATCAAATTCGGCAAGCAACCGAGCGAAGATAAAAATGCCATTTACCTGCCCTTCTGGTGCATTAAAAGTAATATCAAAGGCATAGAACTACAATCCTATGCGGACTTGGTTCAAGTTGCCAATATTCCCAAAGTTGTTCAATCCGGATGGGAAAAAATGGATTTTCGTTTCTGGGTGCCCGCATTTAAAATACGCCCTAAGATATTTATGCAACTTTCAAAAAATATGACCCTTGCCCAGCTTCGCACAAAACTGGTGGAAGAACTGCCCGAAAACCGACATTATGGCATCAATTTACCGGTAACCGAGGCCAATGAGAGTTTAAAGATTAATCTGGCCAGCTTTTTCAAGCCCAAAAATGAGCTGATTGACATCCTTCCGAGCGTCCATATCAGCGCCCAAAGCTTTGCGCTGGTGTATGTCCCTTTCATCGAACAACACCATGAATATATCCAGCCCGATTTACGCTTTGCCATTAATAAAAACGCGCTGAAGCTTTCTGAACATTTCTAGTCCCAATTGAAAAAAATGTGTAAGCATGCGATATATGGGATATGGTGAAACCTCAGTCGCTTACTGCGGATACCCTCATCGACCGTTATTGTAACTTTTTAGTGGTCGAAAAAGGATTATCAAAAAAAACCCTTGAAGCTTACAGCCGGGATCTTGTCCGCTACCGGTATTTTCTGAGGCAGCAAAAAATAGGGTCTTTTACGGAAAAAGACACCCCGTTCATCCTAAAGTATTTAATTCATCTCAGAAAATCCGGTTTAGCGGCACGCTCGCGTGCACGGCATCTGGTGGCCATCCGGGGGTTCTATCGATTTCTGGTTCAAGAAAAGATCCTGCACCATGATCCGGCCAGACTGGTAGATCTTCCCAAGACCCGCCTAACATTGCCCGATGTTTTGTCGCCTGAAGAAATTGTGTGTTTACTACAGGCGCCCGATACTGACAAACCACTGGGCGTTAGGGATGCCGCCATGCTTGAACTGCTGTATGCCGCCGGACTGCGCGTATCAGAACTCGTGCATATCAAGCTACAGGATATCAATCTAGAGGCCGGCTTTGTGCGCATCTTTGGCAAAGGTGCCAAAGAGCGAATTGTGCCGATCGGCATGCAGGCCAAAGAAAAAATTGAAAATTACCTCGAGACCGTCAGGCCAAAACAATTAAAACAAGGCTCAAGCCCCTTTGTGTTTGTCGCCCGAGCCGATCGGCCGATGACCCGCCAGGGGTTTTGGAAACTGCTGCGGCGGTATGCATCGCAGGCAGGTCTTAACAAAAAAATTACCCCCCACAGCTTGCGGCACTCTTTTGCCAGCCACCTGCTGGAAGGCGGTGCCGATTTGCGGGCCGTGCAGGTCATGCTGGGGCATGTGGACATATCGACAACCCAGATCTATACACATGTCACCCGTGATCATCTAAAACAATTGCATCGCAAATTTCATCCCCGCGGATAAGACCCATAGCAAATGAAAGCAGATGCAAAGCGAATAGGTGGATCTTTAGTGTAAAGTTCTAAAAGGGAATGGCGTAAGTTGAATTAAATTGGTCGATGATGTGCAATAAGGCCTCGGGCAGTCTCTGCGCACCTGAACGATGATATCGGCTCAGGGTGATCGTGTGTGACCGCAGCCGAATTTTGAGCTTCCCGTAAAACCTCCCGGACGGAATCAAAGGCGAAACCCACCGCGCTGACCCGCACAGCTGAGCCGTTGCCCCAGCTGTTATAAGGCCTTGGGTCATCGGACTGCATCCAGCTGAAAAAAGACGTGCCATACCCGGCGGTTGGATACATGCGTGCATCGGTTTTTAGAGCACCAGCATAATCAGTTTGGTTTAAAATAGCATCGGCAACGGCCACGCTCAGGACCGTACCATCAGTAAAGCGGGATGTTTGTGCAAAGAGTGGAAATGGGGTTGTTTTAACCGGATTTTGCTCGAAGACCGATCCGATAATATCTCCGGCAATAGCCCCTATCATCCTTAGTCCGCGCGGCTATCCACCAGAGTCGGCATGGCGCATAGATCAACATGTTCGATGGACGAAACAAAAATTTTACAGGGTGGACAAAATTTTTTGGGTTTGCCCCGTCCGGTCCAGATCAGTTTCATACGATGATTGTTGCCGCATTTAGGGCACACGCAATTAACCGTAAGGGATTCTTTCAATTTGATTCGCCGAACAACGGTATCCTCGTCTTTTAACAACTGGTTTCTTTTGGATGCGGCCATGTTTATTTCTCCTCAGGTTAGAAGGTTCACAATCTGTTGATTCGCCATTTTTAAGGCACCCCCTTTTGTTGGACCGCTCCTTTCCATTTGCTTTAGTTTGTTTAATCTCACCCGGCAGTGTATGGCGCAATGACAGCCTGCAATGACGCTCACCAGCTGTTGGCTTTGCTCTTATGTGGTCCGATACTTCTTGAGAAGATCCTTAATCGCTTCTTCAAGTAAAACGCCCAGAGACTTATCCAGATCGACGGCCAGATGTTTGAGCGCCTTGAGAATTTCTTGATCGATCCGCGTTGAAAAGGTCTTCTTCTTAGTCATGAAATAAAACTTATAATACATTAAAATAGAAATCAAGAAAAAAATAATTATTAAATGATTAATTTTGTAAAAATATAATGCTAGCATTATTAAAATCTGGTTTTCCGCGGCCGAAGGGGGTTTACAATGGGTTGGTGGTTGCGGATGTCGCTATCAGAAAGGCCATTGATTTCGTTTTGCGAAATACGAGATCTGCGATCATGCAGTTTGATGGGGGATCTAAAGGCCGCGTTGCAGGCGTTCAACTTCCATGAAATTCAAATTGTTAGCGTTATTTTAGCAGGTCAACGGGTATGATTCGAAAGGTTCCCTGCCCCATGGTCAAGAGTTCGCCTTCGGAATTATGAATATCCGCGCGCACAAAACTGGAACGGCCCGTTTTGTGCGTACACCACGCAGAGCACAGAAACACCTCGCTTTTAGCTGGTTTCACATAATGAATATCGATGTTGATCGTGGTGCAATTATAACCGTCATCCAGCAGGGACCATACTGCCCATGCCATGGTGGTATCGATCAGTGTAAACAAAATACCGCCATGGGGTTGTTCTGGAAAAGGCCAGCAGAATGCCGATGTCGGTTTTAAACGAGATTGTGATTTACCGCCGGCAGCGGCTTCAATCTGAATTCCCAACGTCTGATAAAGCGAATTGCTGTTCATTCGGTCTAAGACGGCTTTTGTAATTTCCATCGGTTACCCTTTCTGATTCATTTCAATATAAACTTGCCTCGGCTCCTTTTAGAAACATCATTATATCCAAACAAGGCGGCCGACCAAATTACAGCATACCTGCTAAATGACTGCAACCCCAAAGCCCCAAATTGCGCCGTTTGTTTCATATTCATCATCAGCTTGACAATTTCATGGTGCAAGTGTTACTGGCAGGGCCGGAACCAGAGCAGCAGTTTGCTACTAAAACCTATCTCAAAATTAACAGATCACGTCCAAGAGCGCGGCGCAAAACCGATTCAAAAACGGAGTATACACGTTAGTATTCGAGTATTTTGAATCGGTATTTAACAAAGCCCTTGGGCGTTAGCTACATTTTTGAGATAGGTTTTAAATGATCTGGCCACCAAACGACACGGGGAATGGACATTTTGAATGTTTTTTTGATTATTATTGGATTAATTTTAGCCATTGCGGGCATGGTTGGTTGTATTCTTCCAGTCCTGCCGGGACCGCTATTGAGTTTCTGCGCCCTGATACTATTAGCCTGGATTAAGCATTGGCAAATTTTTAGCCAGACTTTTTTGATGGTCATGGGCGCCGTAACGGCCTTATTAATTCTGTTGGATTATGTCGCCCCTGCCCTGGGGGCCAAAAAATATGGCGCATCCAAACGCGGTCTTTGGGGATCAGCAATTGGCATGATTATTGGCATTTTCTTTATCCCGCCCTGGGGCATGATTGTGGGCGCTTTTATTGGGGCTCTGGTGGGCGAACTTGCGTCTGGAAAATCGGGTCGCAATGCGTTGCGCGCAGGATGGGGCATCCTGATTGGAAATGTATTCGTCGTCGGACTGAAGCTGGCTTTTACTGCAGTTGTTCTATTTTATTACATCAAGGAGATGTTTTAGGCAAACAGGACTTATTTCTGAGTGGCTAACCTCAACAAACGTTTGCGAAAAGCCGCTATGCAATTTTTCTTGACCTTGAATAACCATCTGTTTTAAAATTTTGGCCCGCTTAAGCTGCCGGTGCTTAACAGGCGCTTGAACCCATGATCACAAATACCACAGAGGAGGGTCACGTTTTGCCGAACAGAGTTGTAAAATGGTTTAGTAATCGCAAAGGATATGGCTTTATCGAGCAAAAAGAAGGTGACGATATATTTGCGCACCATTCAGCGATCACCATGTCCGGATTTCGCACGCTCGCCGAGGGCGATCGGGTTACATTTGAGATTGAAGTGGGCGAGCGAGGACCGGCTGTAAAAAATGTAGAAAAACAATCAGATTAAATCGGATCAAAATTCAGCGGTATCTCGAGGCACAGCGTCGAGATGCCTTTTTTTGGTGCGCCAGGCATGGCGTGTAGCGCTTTTAATAGCGCTGTTTCAA
>CAZJHF010000176.1:0-8288 GCA_964545505.1 uncultured Desulfobacterales bacterium
CGACCTCTGCTCATATTTATCTCCTCCTTTTACATTGGAGGAGTATAAACATAAAGACAACTGAAAATCTAGCTTTTTTGATAGTTATCTCTGGGACACAACACTAGAACCTATCTCAAAAATGCATCTAACGCCCAAGGGCATTGTTCTCCAGGATAAATGGATTACACACCTATCTTTTTAAGCATTAAGGTGTGCATCAAATCGATTCAAAGTACTCGCATACTAACGTGTATTCTCCGTTTTTGAATCGGTTTTTGTCGCGCCCTTGGACGTGATCTACTATTTTTGAGATAGGTTCTAAATAGACAAAAACCATTTGATCGCACTCAATTTCATCCCCTTTTAAAAAGACCTGTTTCACATTGAGGAGAACGCCATGGCAATGATCGTTCAGCTGCACGAAGGTGTGGCCATCAAAAAATTCAAATTGGACAAACCCACGCTAAGCCTGGGGCGCGATTCGACAAATGATATTTTTATCGACAACACGGTTGTCAGTTCTAAGCACGCCATTATTACAGTTGAACCGCACCCCGAATCCGGTGGTGGACCACAGTATTTCATCGAAGACTTAAACAGCACCAATAGCACCTATGTTAACGGTGAGAAAATTAAGCGCCACAAACTGGTGCACGATGACGTGATCCGAATCGGCTGGAACAATTTTAAGTTTATCGAAGAAGCGCAGGCAGACCCGAATCAAACCGCAAAAATTAAGAAAAGCTGGATACCGGGCGTGTACTATACGGATGAGGACAATACCTAAATTTTGCATGAAAATTAATAATGGATTTTTATAACATCCGCGTGCAAAACTCAGGTATAACGCTGTTCCAATATATGGGCCACAACGATATGGGCACGCGGATGACGACAGCGAAGATAATCAATTATGAATTCTGCTTGTCCGCGTACTGGAGACATTTGATCAGCCATCAAACCACCGGTTGCCTGGAATGAAACATGGATATTTCCTTACTCATTAAAGCCATTTTTGATCCGCATATCAATCGTCAGGCATGGGTTCAGAAAATCATCAAACCGGGTGATGTTTTTGACATAAAGGTCATTGAAGTCAAAGATGATCAGCGAGCCCTGGTTGACTTTGGAAAATTTCGTGCTCTGGCAAAAATTCAGTTTTCTGTAAAGGCGGGCACTGATTTTGTTGCCAGAGTTACGGACACTGATGGACAACTTCGACTCCAGGTAATCGACCCGGGCACCAGAATGGCCGGCGGGGATAAGGCTGTCTCAAACCGCCTGGAAATTTTATCTTTCGATTTATTCAACAAAATACAGTCCGAAATTAAACAGGCCACCCAGCACATTTTACATCCCCCCGCCGGCACCGATCCGCCTCCGCCAAATATCAGTCGAGCTCTGGCAGCCCTGGATGCCCATTTTGCCTCACTTGATTTAAACCAGGACCTGGCAAAATGGCTGCCTTTGATTCGGTCATACGTCGAAAACACGGGTTTTTTCTTTGAAAAGAAAATTGCAGACCTCATTCTTGAATTTGCCCAACGACCGGAAGCTGAAGGCAATCGGGAACTTGTCCGTGATCCCCAGATCCAAAGTGTCATGGGCCGAGATTTGAAGCCGATTCTCTTGATGCTCAACGCATATCTGGATACGCCGGATATGGATAGCAGGGTCCCTGACGCCAAAACGCTTGCACAATTCAAAGGAATACTCGACATGTTGCTGTCCGATATCTACAACCAGCAATCCCGGGCGGTCCACAAACATGAATTTGCCGATCCTTACCAGGTTTTTTCATTCACGCTTCCGCTTAAAGAAAATGAGGAAAAAGCGCGTCTGAAATTGTATTGTCCCAAAAAAAAATCGGACAGTTCCAAAGCGGGCTTTAAGATTTCGTTGCTGTTAGAGCTTAACCGCATCGGAGAGATCCGCACGGATTTGCACCTGCTCGACAAGGATCTGACCATTACCTTTTTTGTGAAAGATGATGCCAGCAAAACACATTTCGAGCGTCACTATAAAGAAATACGGGAACCCTTAAATTCAATGTTCAACTATGTGGTCTTAAAAACAGTGGTTTCCAAGAAAAAAATTGAGGAATTTCAGCATGCAGATCTGGCGATCGACACAGATCGACAGGTCGACTTAAGGATTTAGAAATGGAAAAAAAATCCAAAGCCGTTGCACTTACCTATGATAAAGACAAAGACGCGGTTCCTAAAGTAGTCGCCAAGGGCAGGGGACTGGTTGCTGAAAAAATAATTGAAACGGCCAGAGCCCATCATGTGCCATTGGTTGAAGACGAAAACCTGGTGCAGGTGCTGGAAGCCCTTGATTTAGAGACGCAAATCCCGCCAGAGCTATACCGTGCCGTGGCGGAAGTGCTCGCTTTTGTTTATCGACTGAATGGGAAAGTGTAGTGCAGGTGTCAGGTGTCAGGGAATGTAGGACACGGTGCGTAATCTGATTCATATCGACATCCTCAATTTCTTATTGCTGACACCTGAACACTGACACCTGAAACCTTATTAGGAGTTACACCAATTTGAAACCCCTTGATCTCATAAACACCCCCCTCGAAGGCATCAACCTCATTGAAGCCAGCGCCGGTACCGGTAAAACATACACCATTGAGGGCCTGTTTTTGAGATTGATCTTAGAAAGACAGCTCCAGGTTGATCAAATTCTGGTTGTCACGTTTACCAAAGCAGCCACCGAAGAATTAAAAGATCGTATCCGCAGCAAATTGCTGCAGGCAGAAAAAGCCTTTACGAATGGTGAGCGCAACGACACCCTGCTCAGCGCCTTGCTGGAACGCATGCCGAACCCTGAACACGCCATTGCATTGATCCACGATGCACTGGTTAATTTTGACAGAGCGCCCATATTCACCATTCATGGATTCTGCGCTCGAATTTTGTTTGAACATGCATTTGAAACCTCAAATTTATTCGACACCGAACTCGTCACCGATCCATCTGAATGGGAGCGTGAAGTTGCTGAGGACTTCTGGCGGCGTCATGTATACGATGCCCCACTGGAATGTATCAGCTATTTAACCCAAACGCTCAGAGGGCCTTCATCCTTTCAACAGCTGCTCGGCAAAATACAGGCAGCAGACATCAACATATTGCCGCAGATCAGCAGACCGGCCCTGGATTCACTTGGCGCTTTTCGCAAGGCCTATGATCGCGTGCGTAAGCAATGGCTTCGGGTACGACCGGCAGTGATAAAAGCACTGCGTGACCCGTCTTTAAGCGGCACACCGTATGGCAGTTTGAAAGCCCTTCAAAAATCCGAAAACATCACGAGGCGGGACCTGATCATTAACTCCCTGGTCAACGACATGGACCCATATGTGGCACCCAATAGCACGGGGTTTCCCTTGTTCCATAATTTTGAAAAATTTACCGCTCAAAAATTAAAAACGTCTACTCGCAAGGGTCAAACGCCACCCAGTCATGACTTTTTTAATCTCTGCGACACGCTTTCCGGTTGTGCCGCTGAATTAGAAGCCGAGTTGCAGCAGTATGTGGTCTATCTCAAATCTCGGCTGTTGACGATAGCACCGGCTGAATTAAGGGCCCAAAAGTCCCAGGAAAATATCCAATTTTTTGACGATTTGCTGATTCTAGTAAAACAGGCGCTGGTTTCAAAAGCAGGCAATCCGTTGGCGAATGCAGTTCGTCAGAAATACCGAGCAGCGCTCGTTGATGAGTTTCAGGACACCGATAGTGTCCAGTATGAAATCTTCTCCCGGCTTTTTTCGGATCCGAACAGCCTGCTTTTTATGATCGGGGATCCAAAGCAAGCCATTTACAGCTTTCGTGGGGCCGATATTTTTTCTTATCTGAAGGCAGCCAAGGACGCTCAAGCCAAATTTACTCTTACAGAAAATTGGCGAACTGAACCGCGTCTGATCACAGCGGTCAATACGCTCTTTTCAAATTTGAAAAGACCATTTCTGTTGGAAGACATTTCCTTTGAACCGGCCCGGGCCGGGAAAAACCATAGCGGCCAAGCTGAAAACGGCATAGCGCCGATGACCGTATGGTACCTGGATTCAAGACCATACTCAGATAAGGCAAAGCCAGTAACCAAAACCGCAGCTACGCGCCTGATCGCCGAGGCGGTTGCAGCGGAAATCTTCCGGATTGTTAAAGCCAAGAGCCGCCTGTGGCAACCGGGTGATATGGCAGTTCTGGTAAGAACCAACCGCCAGGCCCGTCTTATTAAAGCATGTTTGTCAGCCAGAGGCCTCCCAGCGGTGGTGCACAGCACCGGCAATATATTTGATTCCCGTGAAGCAATGGAGATCGAGAAAATATTACTGAGTATTTCGGCACCGAACAATCCGGGATACATCAAGACGGCCCTGGCAATGGATATGATGGGTGCCCGGAACGAAGACTTGCTGGCGGCTGATCTGGACATTGACCTGTGGGCAGATCAACTGATCAGGATGCGCGAATATGAAAAGCTGTGGCAGCATTCAGGATTTATGCAAATGTTCCAAGCGTTAATGAACCGGGAGCACATCAGACAGCGCCTGTTGTCCTATACGGATGGTAAGCGCCGTCTGACCAATGTGCTGCATCTTGCAGAGATAATCCATCAGGAATCGACCTGTCGCAATCTGGGAATAAACGGTGTCTTAAAATGGCTGGCTGAACAAAGAGACCCCCAATCGCCGCGCTTAGAAGAGCATCAACTCCGATTAGAAAGTGATGCCCGTGCAGTCAACATTGTCACCATTCACAAAAGCAAAGGGCTTGAGTATCCAGTCGTGTTCTGCCCCTATGGTTGGGAAGGTTCCGTTGTTAAAGATCCTGATATCATTTTTCACAAACCCGACCCATTTGCCAGCGAACAGCACCTGACAATGGATCTGGGATCAGATGCCCATGCCAAAAACCTTGTATACGCCCAAAATGAGCTGCTGGCCGAAAACATCCGTCTGTTGTATGTGGCCTTAACCCGCGCAAAATCTAAATGTTACCTGGTATGGGGACGCATCAATACCGCCGAGTCCTCGGCACTGGCTTATCTGCTGCATACTGAAACCGCAACTCAAATTGAACAGCAGCCTGCTGATATGGTGGCTGAGGTCAAACGGCAGGTGAACGCCAAATCCGATGCAGACCGATTGGCGGATCTCGCGATGCTTGCAAAAAGATCAAACGGCACCATCGAGGTCGTTGCCTTACCCGGGCCTTCGGATCGTCATTTTTCGGCACCACCCGCAGATCCCCAAACACTGCATTGCCGACATTTTTCGGGTTCAATTGCAGACAGCTTTCGGGTTTCCAGTTATTCAGCTCTGGTTTCACGGCGCACGACAGATTTTGATCAGCCGGATCGTGATGCGCTTGCAGAGTTAGTCAGACCGATGGACGATCGAGTCGAAGACGAGATCAAATCCCCTGAGTCCACCTCAGCCGAGGGCATTTTTGCATTTCCGAAAGGATCACACGCTGGAAATTTTTTCCACGACCTTTTGGAGCGCCTGGATTACAGCGCCAGTTCTTCAGATGCATCATATGCAACGATTCAGCGTACTCTGCAGGCATACGGGTTTGACAATTCCTGGCAAGATCTTATCGCCGATACACTTTCGCACGTCCTCCATGTACCGTTAATGCCACAACAGCCTGAGTTGACGCTTTCTGCGATTGATTTTGGACAGCGCGTCAATGAGATGGAATTTTATTTTCCAATAAAAACAATTCGACCGTCAACCCTGCAGAAAGTATTCAAGCACCATGGACGCGATCTGGACGGCAAAGACTATCCAGTCCAAATGGAAAAGCTGATCTTCAATCCGGTCAGCGGTTTTCTGAAAGGCTATATCGATCTGGTATTTCAGTATCAGGGTCGGTTTTTTTTGGTGGACTGGAAATCCAATTACCTGGGGCCCACCATTGACAACTACCGGCGCGATGTGCTCGGCGACGTTATGAGCGCGAATTATTATACCCTGCAGTACCATCTTTACGTGCTAGCGCTTTGCCAGTATCTGCACCTGAAAAATTCTGCCTTTCGGTATAAAGATGATTTTGGTGGTGCTGTGTACATATTTATCCGGGGAATCGATCAAGGCCGCAGCCCGGAGTCCGGAATTTATTTTGATCGGCCCGAAGCAACACTGGTCAATGCTCTGGGAAAGGCACTTATTCCGAAGTTTGAAGAATTCAGTTGATGAAAAAAGCAACTATCAGAAACATTTTAAAGATGAGCCTGCTGTCAGCGTTCGACGTGCATTTTGCCAGGTTTATCAGTGAATACGCATCCGATGATGGGGATGCAGATCTGTTTTTAGCCGCCGGTCTGGTGAGCCGCGCGACCGGCCAAGGCGATATTTGCCTGGATCTTGCATCGGTTGCCGGAAACGCATTGATGGACAGACGGGTAAACAGCTCAGCGGTTGTATGCCCGCCGCTGCAGGAATGGCTTACAACATTGGAGGCCAGCCCGGCAGTCGGCAAGCCCGGTGACATCCGTCCGTTGATTCTGGATATACACCATCGTCTCTATCTTTACCGCTACTGGGAATACGAACAGACGATTGCCACATCGATTAAACGAAGGATTGAACGAACGATACCGGCTCTGGACCTTGAGCATCTTAAACGTATCCTGGATCGATTATTTCCAAAATCCCGACCGTCTCAGGTAGACTGGCAAAAAATAGCAGCAACCGTTGCCTGCCTTAAACATTTTTGCGTGATCACCGGCGGACCCGGAACCGGCAAAACATTTACGGTCACCAAGGTGTTGGCATTGCTGCTTGAATTGCGGGCCAATCAACAACTTCAGATTTATCTGGCAGCACCTACGGGCAAAGCGGCTGCCCGATTGCATGAGGCGCTGGAGCAGACACGCAATCACATCAATTGCGATGATCGTGTCAAGCATGCATTTCCTTCCGAAGTATTCACCATTCATCGGATGCTCCAACCCATCAAGGGGACACCTTATTTTCGATACAATTCAGAAAACCCGTTAATGGCCGATGTGGTTGTTGTCGATGAGGCCTCTATGGTTGATCTGGCTTTGATGTCCAAATTACTGGCTGCCGTGCCTGAAAAAGCGTATTTGATTTTTATCGGAGATAAAGATCAATTGGCTTCCGTTGAAGCCGGATCCGTTCTGGGGGATATCTGCGACCGGGGTGTCATGCACGGTTTTTCAGGTTCGTTTAATGAACTGATACGGAATGCGACCGGCGAAAGCATTGACGTCAGCGAGCAAATAGCTGACGGGGCCGTCGGTCTGCAGGATTCAATTGTGGTATTGCACAAAAGCTACCGTTTTGCGCCTGAAAGCGGTATCGGTGCATTGAGCCAGGCAGTGAAGTGTGGCGATACAGATGCAGCGCTCAACATGCTCACAGATACCGCTGAAAAATCCATCGCCTGGCATCCGCTCAAAACCATTGCCGACCTGAAGGAAACCCTGTCCGAACAAATTATCAGCGCCTATAAGCCTTGTCTGAGTGTTCGGGATCCGTCTGAAGCGCTGGATTGTTTGGAACGCTTTAAAATTTTATGTGCCCTTAATATCGGGCCGCTGGGTGTATTGGCGGTCAATCAGCTGGCACAGCAGGTTTTAAGCCGCCATAACCTGATTCAACCGGATCCGATGGCTGAGAATCCCTGGTATGCCGGTCGACCTGTCTTGATTACCCGCAACCATTACCCGTTGGGATTGTTCAATGGCGATATCGGAATTGCCCTCATGCCTGCCGGCTCCAAAAATGGAGAACTGGCCGTCTATTTTCGTGCAAATGATGGCGGTGTTCGCCGCTTCCTGCCGCAGCAACTGCCCGAACATCAGACTGTCTATGCCATGACGGTTCACAAAAGTCAGGGGTCTGAGTTTGACGATGTGCTGTTGATCCTGCCAAACAAAGATGTTCCGATCTTAACCCGTGAACTGGTCTACACAGCGCTGACCCGGGCTCGTCGCAAACTAACCATCTGGAGCGCACCCGAAATTCTTCGCAGCGCGCTTAACCGAAAAATCCAGCGAACCTCGGGGCTGCGGGAAGGGTTGTGGGGTGTATAGAAAATGAGGACAGACGTCAGAAAACCCGTCTTCGCATTCACATGCTACGCGGCGGCAAGCAGCTATTAGATGTCCTGACCTATACTTGAGTTGACAGAATCGGTAAGTAAGTTAAGATTTCGATTGACAATATGATATCACAGCTTTTTAAGGATCGTCCTGATTCCCGATATGTTTACACTATCTGTATTTTATAGATGGCGGTAAAACCTGGGCTATATAGCAGATATGCACTT
>CAZJHF010000177.1:0-8202 GCA_964545505.1 uncultured Desulfobacterales bacterium
CCAGGTTGTAAGCCCAGGCCGCATCATAGAGCTCCATGGCCTTGAGCTCGGAGGAAAACAGGAACCCGCTGCCGCAGCGCCCGTAATACAACGGCTTTTTGCCCACCCGGTCCCGGGCCAGTGTTAGCGTGCGGGCCGAACGATCCCAGAGGGCAAAGGCAAACATGCCGTTGGCCCGCTGCAGGCTTTCTTCTACTCCCCAGCGGTCAAAGGCTGCCAGCAGTACCTCGGTGTCCGAGCGACCGCGAAAAACAGACCCCATCTGTTCCAGCTCATGACGAAGTTCACCGAAATTGTAGATCTCGCCATTGTAAACGATGACAAAATTACCGGATGCAGACACCATCGGCTGTTTACCGGTTGCGCTGAGATCCAGAATAGATAAGCGCCTGAAGCCAAGCGCCACGCCCGCCTCGGCATCGACCCACGACCCGCAATCATCGGGGCCTCTGTGCCGCAGGGTATCGGCCATACCCATCACATCGGCCGTGAGTGTTTCGCTGTTGCGATGGCGTTTTAGGTCCAGAAATCCGCAAATGCCGCACATAATCGAATCGGTTGATCGTTTTCTGAGGGTTGTCGTCCCAGTCCGGGAATAGATCTTGAGCGTTCACCGGAGCGTGGCGGTGGGGCCTTTAAGTGCTTCGTATAGGCCTGGCAGCGCCGATACTGTCATCGCAAGCGATGCGAAGCATCGGATGGCTTGGTCCTTTCACTTCTGGCAATGACACGGGTAATTGAATAATGATATTAACGGACTCCGAAAGACGATACCGGCACCTGAACGTTGCGGCGTCGGAAGCGATTATCGTATCACGCAGCGGCATTCTGGTGCTGGAAAACAATTTGAATGTCGGATACTATAACAGCTCACTAAAAATTTCAATGCCGACCGCCATCAGGGACAACAGCACGGTTACAGGGCCATAAAAAGGCAGGGCCAGAAATGGTGACCCTGCCTTTTCAACCCTTCTTTGTTTCTATTTTTATTTGTCGAGTTTGTTGAATTTGGCGCCTCTGATCGACATATCCGCCATCAGTCCCTTGACATCGAAAACAAATGCCACGATGGGCTCTTTGCCCATGGCCGTAATGGCACTCCCTCCGGCACCCAATGTAATCAAGGCGACGTTGCCATCAACCCCGGCTTCCCATCCTTTGCTGCCACGGAATTTTTTCAGGGCCTCGCTGGACATGAAGGCGAAAATGACGTCTTTGGCCTGCCCGCCGATCTGAAAACCAAGCGAGCCGGACGTCATACTATAGTAACCAACTGTTTTGCCGCCAATTCTCAAAGCTCCCTGACCGTATTCAGCGCCGATGATCAATGCGCCTTTTTTGACGCTGGGCATAATCAGCATTCCTTTGGACCGCTGGACGACTTCCTTGGCATCTTTGACATTCTTGTAAAACCGGTCCATGGCCGCATCGGCACTGGCATCGATTTCTTTGGCCGTTCCGCCGAAAGATTGACCGGCAAATAATCCGACAAACAGGAACACGGTAAAAATTATAAAACATAGGGCATTCGATGATTTCCAGTTTGGGATAAATTGTTTGTTCTGCATAAGAATTACCTCCTTATTAATTGAGTCTATTTTCAAAGATTATCGTTAAGGGGCCGGCCGAATTTCGGCGGGCCCGGGCCCGGTATGCTATTTAACAAGCGGTATTCTTCTGGCCAGCTCATAGCCCACGACGGCGTCGATTTTGCTTTCGAGCTGGTAGTAGCGGGCCACTTTGGTATCCGCTAATACGCCCCGGAATTTTGCCAGATAGGACTGGCGCAGCTTTATGTGGCTGGCATCGATGGACAGAGCTTCATCCAGCAGGCTCTTGGCCGCGTCATTGGACATGGTCTCGTAGCTGGCCGCGAATTTTTCAATCAGCTTGCCCTCCCGCTCCATTAATTTGCCGAGTTCCGCCTGATAGGCGTCATAGATCGGCCAGAAGGCCTTTGCTTCAGCTTCGGTCAACTGCATGTTGGTCGCAATGAAAAGTTTTTTGTCACTGCGAACCTTTTCTTTGACGATTTCCATGTTGTCGGCCGGCTGGTTTTGCGCTGTAGCAACACCGCCAAATCCGACAAGCATAATCGTCAGGGCGATTGCCAATTTACTGTAAATAATTTCCCCTTTCATATTTTACCTCCCTTATTTTACGTTTGGATTACAATTGATTTAGCGATCATCATTGCCGCGCACACTGGACCACGTGCAGACCCTGGCCCAGCCGTCTCGTCGTTCATCTGGCCGCCGTCCGGAAAATAATCCAGGTCATAGGCCTCCCGCCGATCCGCTCCGCAGGCAAATAGAACGCATTCTGACGCATTATCAATTCAGGGGATCTGCGAAACGGATTATGATTGTGGGTATACGTAACACGATTCATTTGATAATTGTCATTCTATTCATACTTTCGGATTGATTTCTTTAAGCTCCAACCCCAGGAGGGTGATATCATCCTGTGGCTTGGTATGGCCGCCAAAATCCAATAGGGACTTAAGGGATTGTTGGATTATATCGGTCAAGGGTCTTCCCTGCAGTGCCTGCAGCGTCTCACAGAAGCGCTCGGTACTGTAAAATTCGCCCTGCGGGTGCTGGTATTCAACAATGCCATCGGTATACACAAACAGTTTATCACCGGGGTTAAGTTGCAATTGCCCCTCTTCGAATCGCTCCGCCTGCCCGCTTAGCAGGTGAAAATCGCCCATACCGATTGCCGGACCGCCCTTTGACAGGAGTTCCTGGTTACCGTCCTGACGCATTAAAATGGAGTGGGGGTGGCCGGCATTGCTAAAGGTCAGATCACCGGTTCTTGCGTTGATGATCATGTAGGTGATGGTAAAAAAATTATTAAAGCGCTCAAAGGGGAATTCGTCATCCAACGCCGTGAGCACTTCGGCCGGCGATCTGATTTGAGATATGACGGCTGCCCCGTCAAAGTTCGGTCGCAGAAGATGACCGGAATTCGGCTGCAAAAACTGCGCAACCGAAACCGTGATCATCGCCGCCTCAACCCCATGGCCGCTGACATCGAGCATGTATAACGCCCAATGGTCATCATCCAGCTGAAACATGTTAAAAATGTCCCCACCGGTGTGTTCACAGGGCTTAAATTCCCAGGCTATCGATAGGTTTGCAGTTGAATCGATTTTATGAGGCAAAAGGCTTTTCTGAATCTCAGCCGCAGCGGCCAGATCGGCATCCAGACGCTTTTGCTTGTCCCGAAGCTCCTGATTCAACTGCTCAAGCTTCTTTTCAGAGGCGGAATATTTTAAAACCAGTTCCTGCAAAAGTTGATTATTGATGCCCGTATCTTTCAAAGAGGCCCAATATTCAAGTACCTGCTTGATCAATGGTCCGTTATCCGGATTCTGGAGGTCTAACTGTTCGATTTGATCTCTCAACAGATCGTCAAAAGTCATTTCAGTTCAACCGCTCCCCCAACCTGTCAAAATTAAATTGATAGTTATCGTCAAGGAGGCCGTCTATTCCCACGTCTGGCAAGTTGATCAACTGCTCGAACACATATCGAATGACCTGCCGGTCATTCATAATGCTGCCGTGCTGTGGCGCAATTGTCGTAAAAGGAATCCTTGAAATTTGCTCAAGAGCATACTTTAATGCCTTGGCAGAAGGCATAACGGTTTTATGAAAATTCAGAATATCATTGATCGCGCAGACGGTTCGTTTCTCCGGGCAATTGGAAAGCTGTAAGCAGTCAATGCATTCCGGTGGTAAGTTTAAAAACAGCTCCCATTCGAGCCCCAGACTGCCAAACAGATCGCTGCTAAAAAGGATACCACTGTGTGAATCAAAGGTGACAAAACTGCCGCCGGAGTGGGAGTAAGGCGTCTTGACAAACTGCAGGGTGCGCCCGGAAGAAAACGTATATTGAAAATTGATTTTGCTGATGGGCAGCAAACGGGTGGCCACCGAATAATGCCGAATAAACATCAAATTGGCCGAATCGGATATAATTCTTAAATCATCTCTTTTGATGATATCCTCAAAGTTCGGTATACTGCCGCAAAGATCCGGATCGTAATGCTGATAAAGAAGGCCGGTGATCTGTTGGGGGGCAATGCCCGTTTGTAAAATTTTCATCATCACCGTGGCAAAATCCGGGCGGCTGCCGCCGTCAATAACCAGGGCTTCATCGTTATCGACGATCAGATAAGGATTGCAGTGCAAACCGGCCTGCTCGTCGTAATAACCGACCCAGTAGATACCTTCGGCAATTTCCACCGAACGCTCCAGGTCGATGCCATCTTTTTGAGCGTTTGACATCGCTGCTTTTCTCCCTGCCCGGACAGACCGTTTTACCGTTTTAAGAGAGTGTCATAGGGCATGAATTACGGATTTAAAATATTAAGGTAGTATTCGCAACTGCTTTGTCAAGGCCTCACCCGGCCGCAAACAGATGCGGGGCCCCTGCCTAACAGGTGCCCCGCAAAATGACGAAGTTTTAATCGATGTGATATTAAGGGGACGGTGCCGGCCTTCCCCGCCTCAATCAGCTTAAGACCCCTTCAAGAAAGCATGCCTCGGCCCCGGGAGGTCTTTCAACAGTTGATCGAATACGCACTACTCGGCTACCATTTTGGCACGCCGTTCGACATAGGCGTCGCGAATCCCTATATAGGGGTCAAACACGGCCTCTTTGAGCGCATCGATATCATCGATTTGAAACGACAGCTCATTGAAAAGGATACCGGCGCGCACCGCCACCAGGGCCCAAAAGTCAAGATTTCCCTGCCGATTGCTTGCCATCCAGCTGACCGGATCTAAAAGAAGGGTATCGATAAAGGTCGCCGAGTCACGTAAACTGGATGGTCCGAAAACCGGGTACATGATGAAAAAACCGTGGCCCAGGCCCCAGACGGCCAGCGTCTGACCCAGGTCCTCGGGGCTGGGCGGCAGACTGTCGTAGTAGGAGGCTGGCGTCTGAATGCCGGCAAAACCAACAGTGGAGTTGAGAAAAAAAGTGGCAAATTCCTCCATGGCCTTGGTGCCCTTGGCCTGCAACAGGCAGTTGACGAAACGAATGGGAAAGCGCAGGTTATGAAAGAAATTTTTGATGCTCAAACGGATTTCAGACGGCATAACGGTACGATAACCGATGCCCAGGGGCCGTAAAATCGCCGTGTACATGGCATCATTGAAATAGAAAAATTCACGGTTCAAGCGGTAAAGCGGATCATTGATTTGCACAACCTCATCATCATATTCATCATCATACTCGTCATCTTCATCCACTTCCTCATCGGCTTCAGCCGATTTTTCCTGGCTCTGCTGGGCCAGCAGATAGGTTCCCGCCTCACGGTCCGAAGCAAAGGAGAGATTAAAAACACCGATTGTCAGAAAAAAAGCCAGTATGACTGCTGCAGCCAGTAGTTTCTTCACGGGTTTTGCTCCTTTCATATAGTTCCGGTTGAATCCGCCGCATCTTCTTTTCAAATGTTATCGGCAACTATCCCGCCGGCAGGTCTCTGCCTAACTGGCCGGTTTTTCTGCGGCTTTTTTGCGCAGGGTTTGCAGCAGGTCTTCGGGCTTCTTTTTGGAGAGGATCTGCCGGAATTGGCCGCGGTAGTTTTTAACCATGCTGATGCCTTCGATGACCAAATCATATACCCGCCATTGGCCGCTTTTATCCGACATGCGGTAAAATATGGGAACCTTTTTGTTATCCGTTGTAATGATGTAGCTTTCAACCTCCATCCGGCCTTTTTTAAGTTGGGTCTCTTTGCCAAATTCGATTTTTTCATGGGTGTAGGCCAGAATTCGGTCGGCATAAACGTTTTCCAGAACCCGCTGGAAGAGATCTATAAATTCGGTTTGCTGCTCGGGTGTGAATTTTTTCCATTCCCGGCCCAGAGTGCGTCTGGAAAGCTCCTTGTAATCAAAAACCTCATTTATGACTTTGCGAACTTCGTTGATCTGTGCTTCGCGCGGCTGGTCTTTGAAGCCGGGTTGCTTGATGGTGGCTAGCATCTTGTCGATTTGCCCTTTAACCGTGTCTTTGGCACCGGCCGCAAGAGCGTCATAGGGCAAAATTAAAAAAATAGCCAGCAGGATGACAATCAATCCGATATATGTTTTTTTCATCTGTTTTCCCCCTTGATCCGTGTAATCAAATATTTAAAAGTTTTAAATTCTTATCTGTATAACACAGACGGCGTAAAGCCGCTTTGAGTCGACAAAGCGGCTTTACTCCTCTGATTCGCCACTGCCGACATCACCAAAAGCGTATTTACTGACCAGGTCCATGATATCGGTGGGCGACTCGGTGTCGGTGATGACATCACCGTTTGCCAGCAGATCGCCGCCGCCGCCGGCATCGATGCTGACGAATTTATCGCCGATCAGCCCCTCGGTTTTGATAGAGGCAATCGCATCATCGTAGACCTCGATGCCGTTGTTAATTTTTAACTCAACCACCGCCACCTGGTTTTCCTGGTCCATTTTAAAGGACTCCACCCGGCCGATCTCGAGACCCAGCATATTCACGGGGTTGCCGACTCTGAGACCGCTCACGCTGGTATACTTGGCATATAAAGAGTAGGTGTTTTCTCCGAGAAACCCGACATTGCCAAGTTTTACGGTCATGTAGGCGATGGCAAATAAACCGATGACCACAAAAATTCCAACAACTGTTTCCTGGGTATACTTTTTCATTGCGTCTTACCTCCACGTTTACATTGAAAGCGTGCAATTGGTTTTTGATTAAAACGCGCAAATTCCATAACCGATTCTATTTCAATCTGAGGTTTGCCCTGGGCCAGGCCGGCCAGGATGTTGAATTCAAAATAATCCTCGGTTGGTTTTTCGCCCTCCGCCAACGTTTTAATATTGGGCAAACCGTGTTCGCGAAAATCCGTTTTAAAGTCCGCCATGATGCGCTCGGCCTCATCCAGATCGGAGTATGGCAGCACGGTGGCATATTCATTGATGGTCTGACGGGAGGAAAACCCGCCGACGGCACCAAAGTGTTTATTAATGTAGGAGCCCAAAGCCCGAATAATCTCCTGGGCGGCATCGTGCCCCATATGCTCGATGATGGTATCCAGATCATCGACGGCAAAGGCGGCCACCGCATACATGGCATCCGGATGCCGCTTGCTCAAATCGGTCTGATAACGCACCTTGAAGTGACGCTTGGAGTAAAGACCGGTAATGTCTTCCTGTAAGCTTTCAAGACTGGTCAGGATTTCTTCCCGGAATGGATGTTCAAACTCCTCGAATTCATCCGGTGGGCCCTGGAACACAATTTTTTTGCCGTAGAGCGCCAGAATGCGGTTGGAGATGAAATAGACATCCGGAATTTCGTGGCTGATCAAAAGCGCGGTAAAACCAAATCGTTTTTGATATTCGGCCACCATGCCCAGGATCGCATTTTTGCGGATGGGGTCCTGGCCGGTGGTGGGCTCGTCAAAGAGCACCAGGGACGGATCGGTCACCAGCGCCCGGGCCAGCGCTGCCCGCTTCTGCATGCCGCCCGACAACTCAGACGGGTATTTATCGAAGACTTCGGTCAACTCGGTCTGCTCGATGCTGGCCATGGCCTTGTCTGTAATTTCCTTTTTGCCCATATGGGTGGTCTGACGCAACGGCAGGGCCACATTTTCAACAATCGTCATCGAGTCAAAAAGGGCATTGTTTTGAAACATGTAACTGATCTTGCCCATGTATTCGTTCCATTCCTTTTTGCTCATTTGATCGATGGGCTGGCCGCGGTACAGCACCTGGCCCTCATCGGGTTTGAGCAGCCCGATAATGTGCTTGAGGGTCACGCTTTTGCCCGTGCCGCTCAATCCAATCAGGGTGGTGACTTCGCCCTCATAAATTTTAAAGTCAACCTTATCCAGTATGGTTCGGACGTCGAAGCGTTTTGTCACGCCTTTAAATTCGATAATGGGTTGTTTTTCAACGGTTTCTTTTTCCATAACAGGCCCCTACATAATGAAAGAGGTTACGATATAATCTGAAATCAGGATCATCACACACGAGAGCACCACCGCCGACGTGGTCGACAGGCTCACACTGCGGGCACCAAAGCTGTCTGTGCGCATATGGGTGAAAAAACCCTGAAAACAACAGATGGTAACGACCAGAATGCCAAAGACCAGGGATTTTACCAGCCCTCCGGTGATATCTTCCATCTGGGTGGCGGAAACCACCCGGTAAAAATAGGCCCCGG
>CAZJHF010000178.1:0-8194 GCA_964545505.1 uncultured Desulfobacterales bacterium
ATATCTTCAAGTACGCTCTGAATGGCCTTAACCTGATCGGCCGTCTCTTCATATTCAAATCCGGCTTCAAAATCACGAAAATAATTATCAACCGAACTGAACGCGAATCCTCTTTCGATTTTTCGGGTGGCGTACAACTTAAGAAGTTCACCGGCAATTTTTTCCGCAGAGCGTTTAACCCGCGCTTTAATCCGCTTCCAGGAATTGCCGCCCATTTTATCAATGACCGGTTCAATACCCTCCACCCCCATGTACTGCTGAACACTGTTCATACGGTCAACCGGCAGATATAGTTTATCTCCATCCTTATAAACTAATTCAAGAAAATCATTGGCGAGTCCATCAATTTGCAACTTGGCCAGGCCTGCATAGCGTCCGATGCCATGCTCTGTGTGAACAACCAGATCGCCTTTCTTTAAATCCTGCAGATCAAGCAATTCAGAGGGGCGCCTGGGGCGCAGCGGTTTTTTGCGGTGGGTTCTTAAACCAAAAATTTCCGCTTCTGTGATAAGGGCCACTGACTCAGCCGGCCAGACAAAACCGGCAGAGACCTGCCCCAGACACAGCCACATGGTGCCCGGTTCAATTTCCACCTTCTCAAATGAATCGGCCGTCTTAAATTGAAAACCATACGGGATCAGTAACGAATTTAATCGTTGCGCCTGGGTGTCGGTTCGGCACACCAGAATCAGTGTCAGTTCATTTCGTCGATTAGCGTCTAACCAGTCAGCCAGCGGTTTAAGAAGGTTTTCTTTTTCGCGATAATTTTTTAGCTGGAAGCTAATGTCGCTATTATCCTCGACAACCGCTTTAAGCCGCAAAGCCCCTGCATCATTCCGCAGGTGGCTTGTGTGAACCTCCAGCATTTTAAAAACGAGCGGTCTGCGTTGTGTGACCAATGTTTGGATTTGAGATCCGCTCAGATACAGACTCGCCGGTTCTGGGCACAGGTTTTTAGCGAGATAAGCGGTTTCATAATTCTTAGCAATATGATTTTCTTGTGCTTTAAGCGCTTCTGTCAGATCTTCATTTGAGATGGATATCACAAGTGCATCGTCCGGCAAAAAATCAAAAACAGTGTCCAGTTGCGGATAAACCAGAGAAATCAGGTTTTCTATTCCTGCAAATCGATGCCCATCTTTAATCGAATCGACAATCTTTCTAATTTCGGTCAGCGGGATCTCAAGTTCTGCTGCCCGGGAGCGAATGCGGCTGATCGTTTGCGGCAGGAGGGCTTTGTAGAGAATCATCTCCCGGGCTGGAAGAATGACGGCTTCAGAGATGGATTGGATGGTGCGCTGACTGGCCGCTGAGAAAAACCGGATGGACTCGGCAGCATCTCCAAAAAACTCGATTCGCATTGGATCCGGATAAAGGGGGCAATAAATGTCGACTATTCCGCCGCGTACACAAAAATCTCCTGGCTCTTCAACAATGGCCGCATGAGTATATCCACCAGCAATGAGCTTTTCAACAAGACGCTCCCGGTCGATTTCTTCACCGGCCATCAACAATTCAACATAATTGATGATTTCTCGTTTAGGAACAACTTTTTGCAGCAACGTCTCAGCAGCTGCAACGACAATCGGGGGCGTTGGCGATTCCAGTAATTGATACAGGGCACGAATTCGCCGTGCAGCGGTTTCATTATGGTATGCCATTAATTTAAATGGTAATACGTTGTAGGAAGGGAATAAAAAAAGCGGTATATCATGGGTGCGTTTGAAAAAGCGCAGGTCCGCCATTAGCGTTTCCGCCGCCTGGGTTGACGGTGCGACTACAAATATCGGGCTATGAAGTTGCTCGTATAATCTTGTGATCAGCAGTGCCCGGTCAGAACCATTAAGGCCAAAGCATTCAATTTGGCCAGCCCGACGTGGGGTCCGCTCTGCGAGTGCTTCAAGTGAATTTATGACTTGATTTTGGATCATAAACAAAGTAATGAGTCAACGGACTCCCGCAGGGCGGGCGCCCTGAATGCAGGGCATCGGTTGAAAAGCCAAAAACAATCAATAGTTTAAGCCTGCAGCTCATAAACCACAACAGCATCTATGCCACCGTAGCTCAGCTGGTAGAGCAGGGCATTCGTAATGCTCAGGTCTGCGGTTCAACTCCGCACGGTGGCTCCATAAGATCGACAGGGGTTCCCGGAAATAATGGGGAGCCCTTTTTTCATTACAAGACCGCTGGAGGGTTCATGCTTTTGGCTGGCATTTAGGCCCGGGTTAAAAGCGCCATCAATGATAGTGATACCAGATCACCTCACGGCACGATAGCGGGTCGTAGTCAGAATCAATCACCTATCGCGGCATTGTTATATTCCCATTATTGAACAAATATAATCGGCAATCTAATCCGTATTCGCATTGGCCAAAATGACCTCAAAAAAATTGAATTCGATTCAGACTTTGCAGGAATAAGGCACTCACGTTAGTTTTTGAATCATCCTTATTTAATTAATTCGAATCTTGACATCTGATTTCGGTCCGTATAAGCTGTTACCTGAACTTTACACGCATCGCCGACTTTCATCTGCAAGGCATTTTTAGATAAGCCAGATTAGTATGATAGCTGAAAAATTGAAAATCACCAACTAAAAACAGCGCGACACTCAACAATAATTATTCTGATTCGATGAGCGGAGATTTCTGGATGAACGATATTGATGATACACAGATTAAAGCTGAAATAGATGGGATTATGAAAGGCGTCAAAAACATTATGAAAAAAATTGATGCCGTAACACCAAAGGAAGAACCAGAGCCGGACTCGACCGGTGATCAGGGCGAAAACCAGGATGCATCAAATACGAGCCCTGCTCAAAATGAATAGAAGGGGGAACCCGACCGCCACCATTCGAACATTTGGGTTGACCGCTCAGCTAAATATATTCGGCAAAAGGAACGGGACATCATTAGGAGGCCTCTATGGCATTAACGAAAAGCGATATTGTTGCCGCAGTTCATGAGCTTGGTTTTACAAAGAAAAAATCAGTCGATATCATTGAAACCCTGCTTGAAATTATCAAAAACTCATTGGAAAAAAATGAAGATGTATTAATCTCCGGTTTTGGTAAATTTTGTGTCAAAGCCAAAAACAAACGCCGCGGCCGTAATCCTGCAACCGGTGAAGACCTGATCCTTAGAGAACGACGCGTGATCACATTTAAATGCTCGGGAAAACTAAGAAAAAAAATTAACGGAAGTTTCTAACGCTTCGGAATACCGATCTGCAAAAGAACCCAATTCCAAAGGGTAATGTTTAACCTGCCCGCACACACCTTCAAGGCAGCTCTCAAAACCGTTTCCGTCATGGAAACGGTTTTATTATTACCTGAAATACTATCTTACGATCGGGAAAGATCATTTTCACCGGTTTATTTTTTTTTTTACGTGTGCTAATCATGTAAAAGCAAAAAAGCAGTTTCAACTGTATCAAAAACACGGTTGTAATCTATGATAAAATTTGTATCCATACAGCTAAAATTCGGACGGAGCTAAAAGGAGGCTATGAATGCGCGCAATCATCTCCGGGGTCGGGCACTATGTACCGGACAAAATACTGTCAAATAGTGACCTGGAAAAAATGGTCGACACCGATGATGAATGGATTACCTCCCGTACCGGAATAAAAGAACGCCGCATACTGGATAAAGAAAAGGGCACTTCGTATATGGCGACCAAAGCCGCACAGGTTGTCCTTGAAGAAACCAGCACTTCCCCCGAGGAGCTGGATTTGATTTTGCTGGCCACCGTCACACCGGACATGCCGGTTCCCTCAGCGGTTTCATTAGTTCAACGAAATCTGGAGGCCAGCAACTGCTGGGGATTTGATATCAACGGCGGCTGTACGGGGTTTATGTGTGCCTTAACGACCGGCACCCAGTTCATTGAAAGCGGCCGTCACAAAAAAGTGCTGGTCATCGGTGCCGACAAAATGAGTGCGATTACCAATTACGAAGATCGAACGACCTGTGTGCTGTTTGGAGATGCAGCCGGTGCGGTACTTCTGGAATCATCGGAGAAAGACGATTTAGGGATCCAGGACTTTATCCTGCACCTGGATGGCGCCGGAGCCGAATCTCTGACGATTGCCGGCGGGGGCAGTATTTATCCGGCTTCACATGAAACGGTTGACAAAAAGATGCACTATATCTATCAGGACGGCAAAACAGTGTTCAAGCATGCGGTTGTCGGAATGGCGGATGTATCGGCTAAAATTGTTGAGCGAAATAATTTAGGTAATAAAGATATTCGATTTTTCATACCCCATCAGGCCAATTACCGCATTATCGATGCCGCCACCAAAAAAATGGGACTGGATCCCGAGCGGGTCGTGATTAATATCAATAAATACGGTAATACCACTGCCGCCACCATTCCCCTTGCAATGTCAGAAACGTATCGGGCGAATAAATTGCAAAAAGGTGACTGGGTCCTCCTGGCTGCCTTTGGTGCCGGATTTACCTGGGGCAGTGTTTTGATGCGCTGGGCCATCGACTAGTCGGTTGAGCCGGTTGAGCCCGTTAAATGAGATATGGGTCTAATTTTATCCTCTAACCGGCTAACGGGCTCAGCAGGCTAACCCTTTATAAGTCGATATTGTATAATTTGATCTTGGTAAGTAGCGACGGATGGCTGATCTCCAGCAGACGGGCTGCCTGAGTGCGATTGCCCGCCGTCTCTTTGAGCGCCCTGGTAATCAGTTTTTCTTCCATCATTTTCTGAGCCACTTTTAAGGAAAAGCCATCAAAAAGCATTTCGGGTGTATTCCCGGCCAATTGCTGCACAATATCCGGTGGAAAATGCTCGAGCAAAAGCACATCGCCTTCAACCAGCACCAGTGCCCGTTCGATTGCATTTTCCAACTCTCTGACATTGCCGGGCCAGGAATATTCCAGCAGGCGCGACATGGCAGCAGGCGCGATGCTGGCTATTTTTTTATTCAGGCTGCGGTTAAACCGTTGGATAAAATGGTCGCACAGCAACGGGATGTCCTCAACCCTCTCACGCAGTGGCGGAATTTTTATCGACAGCACATTTAAACGATAATAAAGGTCTTCTCTGAAGGCACCCGTTTTGATGTCTTCCTCAAGATTTCTTGATGTTGCCGCGATGACGCGCACGTCGATTTGCGTCGACTTTGAATCACCAATCATCCTGACTTCATTCTCCTGCAAAACTCTTAATAGCTTCACCTGCAGTGCCAGCGGCAGTTCACCGATTTCATCCAGAAAAATCGTTCCACCATGCGCTTCCTGGAACAATCCTTTTTTGTTTTTATCTGCGCCGGTAAACGCACCCTTTTTATAGCCGAACAATTCACTTTCGAGCAGTGTTTCCGGAATACCACCACAATTTACAGGGACCAGCGGCATGCCTTCACGATCGCCTTCGCTATGGATCGCCCGGGCAATTAATTCCTTGCCGGTTCCGCTATCACCGAGTATCAATACGGTCGTCTTATATTGTGCAGCCTTGGCTGCCACCCGGAACACCTTCTGCATGGCCTCGCTTTTGGCTACCAGGGTTCCGAAATCATAATTACTTTCAATTTGTTTGATATGCGCTTTGAGCTGCTGATTTTCCTGTCTGAGGCTTTCTCGTTCTTCTGCCTTTTTCAAAGTCAGATAAACTTCATCGGTTTTGAATGGTTTGGAGATATAATCATAGGCACCCAACTTCATCGCTGCTATGGCTGTGTCGATCGTGCCGTAGGCCGACATCATAATCACCGTGGTAGACTTGATTTTATCACGAGCGGCTTTTAAAAAATCCATGCCACTCATATTGGGCATCTTAATATCACAGAGAATAAAATCATAAGGGTTGCGGTCGGTCATTTTGAGGCCCTCATTACCATTGGAAGCGGTCTCGATTGTATAACCAGCCTTGGTGAGCACCTTTGAAAGCATGTGCCGCATGTTTTCTTCGTCGTCAATGATGAGAAGCCGTTTTTCCGGCATTTTAGTGGTCATATGTTTTGTATTCCTTGTAAGAAAAAAGTCACCAGCTATGTTGCATCATGCGTCATTGGTCATTGCCGCTCTAGTGAAACCTTATTGCTCTAAAGGCTGCTCATCGGCGCCAGTGGAAAGCGGCGACGGGGCTGCGGCTAAGTCTTGATTTTGATCCATGCTGGCTTTGACTTCAATTGCGGGCAGAATAATCGTCAGACTGGTCCCCTCGCCTTTTTGGCTGTGAACGGTCATTTCACCGCCGAATCCTTGAACGATCATGAAGCTAACCGAAAGCCCCAGGCCGGTACCTTTACCGGGTTCTTTGGTGGTGTAAAAGGGATCAAAAATATTAGCGATGTTTTCTTCGGATATCCCGGGGCCATTATCCATAAAAGTGATTGTTAAAAGCGGTTTTTCTTCCGCAGATTGATCCTGTTTTTCGGTGACCTGTGCGCTTTTAATTACCAGCTTGCCGTTAACTGCCCCGTCGGCTGAAGAGATGGCATCAGCGGCATTGATAATCAAATTTAAAAAAACCTGCCGCAGCTGATTGGCATCGGCCAATACCGCGTCGTTCTGGGCTTCCAGAATGCATTCGAGTTCCATATTGGACATCAACGGTTGCACGTTAAGGACCTGGGCAATATCGTCGATCAAATCATGAACCGCCACAACCTTTAAACCGGTCTTTGACGGTCGTGAAATTTCTAAAAGCTGGCGGATGATGGTATTGATGCGCTCGATTTCGTCTTCTGTGCGCTGAATATATTCCTCTTTTTCACTGTCAGGTGTGTCTTTTTGTTTGAGCAATTCGAGATATCCCATGACAATGCCAATCGGGTTGCCGATTTCATGGGCGATCCCGGCTGACAAACGCCCCACCGAAGCCAATTTTTCCGCCCGAATGATTTCTTCCTGGGCCTTTTTTAGTTCCAGATTGGCCATCTCAAGGGAATTGACGGTCGAACGCAGCTTTTCTTTGTCGGCGGATATGCGCCGCAGCATACTGTTCAACGACCCCGATAACTTGTGCAGCTCATTATCTTCCTTGCGCACCGAAAATAGCATATCATCATCTTCTTGATAGTCTTCAGCTCGGCGCGCCAATCTGGACAGAGGCAGGAAATAAACCTTGGAGAGACGGTAGATGCCGATAAAGGTCAGTATAATGGTATTTAAAAACAGGTAAATAAACAGCATTTTCTGAGAGCGCCGCAGGGTTGCATAAATTCCCTCCAGCGGCAGAACAATGCTGACCCCGGCAACGATCCGACCATTTTGCTGCAACGGCGATGAAATGATGAGATCGCGGTGGTGCTTCCAGAATACGCCCCAGGTGGACCCGAAAAAATGGGTCGTTCTCTTCTTGGACTGCATGACCCTGCGGCAGTGCTTCAGCAATTCGTTTTGCAATGCTGTCGAAATTTTGCCGTAAGCCACCCGCTCCTTATTTTGACCAACAACCATGGCGCCGGAAACACCGGCTTCCGCTAATAGACCAAATACCTGTACCCGGGGATTCTGGAGGGCTGATTTCGTACCCAAATTTAAAACATCCAGCAGATCAGCTGAGAGCGTAGCTACCAGAAAATGGCCCCTGGAAACCTCCTTGCTGATGATGTCGCGCTTGGCAGTCATCATCGCGACGATGTTGATCAACAGCATGGCCACAAAAAAGAGGACGGCAATGTTGAGTGCAATTTTTGTTCTCAGACCGCGAATAAACACAGGCGTCTCTAACTATCTGTTTTATAACCGATGATAAGTGATCGGTGGTTGTTCAAATCTGCCGGAGAAGCAACCAGACGGGCAGGGTTGAAATCTGGCGCAGGTTATCGATTTTGTTGTGGTTATTTCTATAAAAAGTTTATCATAGTCTAATTTTGAATGCAAATATAGTTAAAAAATTTCAATAATATCAAAATACTATGGAAATTCCACACAAGATCGACACTGAACAGCAGGGCATAAAATGAGGATTGCGTAAACTAATTTGCAAACTTGGAGAGTAACCAAAATGACAGAATTTTCAAGCTGAGATATATAATGAATATCACAATAATTTCGGAGATTTAAAAGTGCTGATATGTTGGAGATCCTACAAATTTTATTATCCCACAAAAGCCTGTGGTACGCAGTAGTTAGCAAAACTCTCATTTATTTAAGAATTGGCTTTATGAACTGAAATTTTGAGCGTTTTGAATTAATTGCGATATACAACCCATATCCCCTGTT
>CAZJHF010000179.1:0-8190 GCA_964545505.1 uncultured Desulfobacterales bacterium
CCAAGGTTCAGCGTTCAGAGGTTAAATAACGACCACTTCACAGGTTGTCATCTGTTTGTGCTATCTGTCTTCCGTTCTCTGACCTCTGACTTCTGTCCGCTGTCGTCTGATTTCTGATATCAACCCGATTGGGCGTCCCTCAATTTGGGTTTAATGACGCGTAATTTATATTCGGTAAAAAGGGAGCCCGCCAGCATCGGGAATAGCAGCATACCCTGCAATACGAGACCCATGGCGGCCGGCAACCCCATCATCATTTGAACCTGGTCGCCCCCGACCAGAAGGGCCGCAATCAATAGGGCCACAAATATGGCCGCGATCGGGTTGAGCTGCGCCAGCCAGGCGACGATGATGGCTGTATATCCATAGCCGATGGAAAGCCCCTGCTGCAATCTGCGTGAGATACCGGTAACTTCACAGACCCCTGCCAACCCGGCTAAGGCGCCGGCCAGCAGTAGAGCCACCATGATATTTTTCGCGATTTTAATGCCCTGGGTCTGGGCAGCGCCCGGATTATTACCAATGACCTTGAGCTCGAAACCCCAGCGGGTGCGGTTGAGCACGAACCAGAGCACCAATGCCAGAATTAGCGCAAATAGCAACCCCAGATGGGCACGTCCGGCTATTCTCGGCAGCCACGTAAAATCAGGGAATTGCGGTGTGCCGGGGAAGCCAAAACCCTTGGGATCCCGCCATGGCCCGTAATAGAGATGCTCTGCAAAAAGAATTGCCACGTAGTTGAGCATCAAGGTGGTCAGGACCTCATCAACTTTTAAACGAACTTTGAGCAAAGCGGGGATGCCGGCCCAGAAAGCGCCTGCCAGCATACCCACCAGGATGGCCAGCGGCAGGACCGTCCAGGATGGCAGGAAAGGGGACCAGAACAGCGCCACCCAGGTTGCGGCGATACCGCCGAGGGTCAGCTGACCTTCTGCCCCGATATTCCAGAATTTTAAACGAAAGGCAATCAGCACACCCAGACCGGTGAGCATCAGCGGTGTGGCCTTTACCAGGGTTTCGGTAAAATTAGGCCATGATCCGAAGGCGCCCTTAAACATGGCAATAAAGGTCACAAAAGGGTTGGCTTTGAAAATGGCCAGCAGGATGGCCGTAAGAACCAGTGAGATAAAAAAAGACGACAGGGGGACCAGAAAGATGGCTTTGCGTGATAGCGTTTTTCGTTTTTCAAAAACCAGTCTCATGTATCTCTTTCTAATTTGAACGAACAAAGGACAATGCTGATTTTCCCACCACGAAAGCACGAAAATGCGAAAACACGAAAAAACCCCAAACAACTTCGTGCTTTTACAATTTCGTGTTTTCGTGGTTAACTCTCAACATTCCACTATTCCAAACTTAAGCCGTTATCTCTTCCAATGTCACGCCGGCCATCATCATTCCCAGTGTTTCGGTATCGGCCTCGTTGGACGGCAGAATTCCCATGACTCTGCCTTCAAACAATACGGCGATTCGATCCGCTACGGTGACCAGTTCCTCAAGGTCTTCCGATACCAGTAAAACTGCAGTACCCGCCGCGCTCTGTTCCATCATCTGTTTGCGCACGAATTCGGTGGCGCCCACATCCAGCCCCCTGGCCGGATAAGCGGCCACCAAAAGCCCGCGACAGGCATCAATTTCGCGGGCTAAAATAGTTTTTTGGATATTGCCCCCGGAAAGAAATTTGGCGTGTGTTTGCGGTGTGGGTGTATCGATGCTAAACAGGTCAATCATGCGCCGTGCCAGATCCAGTATTCGGGCAGGGTGTAACAATCCCTTTTTGACCAGCGGGGGCTTGCGATAGCATTTCATGGCCAGATTGTTGGCCACACTCATGTCACCGGCAACGCCTCTGGCGATGCGATCGGCGGGGATGTGGCTGACGCCGGAATTGATGATCTCCAGCGGAGATTTATTGGTTTTGTCATCATTAAAAATACGGACCTTTCCGCCGCTGACATGGCGCAGTCCGGTAAGAATTTCGACAAGTTGTTTCTGGCCGTTTCCTGCGACACCGGCAACACCCAGAATCTCACCGGAACGGATAGTCAAAGAGATACCACTAAGGGCCGGCAATCCCTTGTCATCATTTGCGCTGACATCCGATAATTCTAAAGCAACTTCACCCAGGTTGCGCTCCTTTTTTTCAAGCCGAAAAAGCACATCCCGACCCACCATCAGACGCGCCAGCTCCTGGGGGCTGGTCTTGGAAGTTTGTTTTACAGTTACCAGGCGGCCTTTATTCAGCACCCGGACCCAGTCGGAAAATGCAATGACCTCTTCCATTTTATGGGTGATAAATATAGCGGATTTGCCTTCAGCGGTCATCTGCTCCAAAATAGCGTTGAGCTCTTTGGATTCCTGCGGTGTCAGGACGGCTGTGGGTTCATCCAGTATCAGGATTTCAGCGCCGCGGTAGATGAGCTTTAAAATTTCAACCCGCTGTTGCTCACCGACGCTCAACTGCCAGATGTGACTTTCCGGATCGACCTGAAGATTGTAGCGTTCAGAAAGCTGCCGGATGCGGTCATGGACATCGACCATATCGGGGACAAACGGCAGGTCAGGTAACCCCAGAATAATATTTTCCGCCACCGTCATGGTGTCTACCAGCATAAAATTCTGGTGAACCATCCCGATGCCCAGCAACATGGCATCCCGTGGCGAATCAATCTCGACGCGTTTGCCATGGATAAAAATCTCGCCTTCATCGGCCCGGTACATGCCGGCCAGGACATTCATCAAGGTACTTTTGCCCGCTCCGTTTTCGCCTAACAGGGCCAGCACCTCACCGGGATACAGCTCCACATCCACGTCTTCATTGGCCACCACATTGGGGAATCGCTTGGTGATCCCCTTCATTTCCAGAATGAGCGTTTTCACTTCGTTTGACATGGCTTTTGGGATATCAGGCGTTTACGCAAAAGATGGCCTCACGCAAAGTCGCAAAGACGCAAAGATTTTTTATAATAAATGTTTCTATTTGAATCCCGGGCAAAGAATTCCTTAAACACAATGAAAGGGTAAAAAGTGGTTTTAAAATTTTAGATTACGCCCAATGGCACGGCGTCAAACCGATTCAAATGCGGAGCATACATTTAGTATGTGACAATTTTGAATCGGTTTGCAACACTGCCATTGGGCGTTAGATGAAGTTTTAAAACCACTTTTACTTGCCGGCTTTGCCAACAACCCCCTCAACAAAATAGCCCATATTGAGCATGTCCACGTCGCTCATCTTGCCACCGGCCGGAACCACTACCTTGCCGCTCTGATCCTTGATCGGACCCCAGAAAACATCCCAGGTTCCGTTTAACATCTCTTTTTGCTTGGCAGCCACCAGATCTTTTACCTCCTGGGAAACCTTGGGACTAAAATCAGACAGTTTGACAATGCCATCCTTTAGCCCGCCCCAGTACTGGTGCGCTTTCCATGTGCCGTCCATTATGGCTTTGACTGTGGCGACATAATAGGAGCCCCAGTTCCACACCGGGCTGACCAGAACGCTGTCGCCGACAAAAGCGGCCATATCCGAATCGTAACCAATGCTCATCAAGCCTCTTTCCTTTGCGGCTTTCTGAGGCTCGGTGGTATCCTGGTGCTGGGAAATCATGTCGGCACCGGCGTCCAGCAGGGCGACCGCCGCTTCTCTTTCTTTGACCGGATCAAACCAGGTACTGGTCCATACGACCCTGACCTGAGCTTTGGGATTAACCGAACGAACACCCAGCGTAAAGGCATTGATGCCCCGAATTACCTCTGGAATAGGGAAAGCCGCCACATAGCCGACAATGTTGGTTTTGGTCATTTTGCCGGCCACAATCCCGGAAAGGTAACGCGGTTGATACATGCGGCCAAAGTAAGTGCTCATGTTCGGTGAGGTTTTAAACCCCGAGCAATGTTCAAAATAAACGTTGGGAAAGTCCCTTGCGACTTCCAGCATGGGATCCATGTACCCGAATGACGTCGCAAAGATAACCTTATAGCCCTGCTGGGCATACTGCCGAATGACCCGGGCCGCATCGGGCCCCTCTGGCACGCTCTCGATATAGGCGGTCTTGACCTTGTCGCCGAATTCTTTCTCCAGCATCTTTCTACCGCTATCGTGCTCCCAGCTCCAGCCGAGATCGCCGATCGGGCCGACATAGATAAATGCCACTTTTACGGTTTCCTTGGCATCCGCCTTCATCGGTCCCGGTGCCGCGCCGCCGAATAAAACCCAGGTAAATGCGACAAAAACCACCAGTGCGATAAAAAATTTATTTCTTTTCATGACAGCCTCCTTTCAAAATTGATAACGCCTGAATTTGAATATAAAAAATGGGTTTAATCTCCTAAAATTATTAACGAATAATGAAAAATGGACGTTGAGTGCTCTGGCTCAGCCGCTTTATATCGGTCGGCTGAGCGTGGTTGGAACATCTTGATTGGATTCAGGTGACGTATCACAACCTGTTTGCGAGTGCAAGCATCAGATATGCATCATCGACCATCTGGTGGGGAAAGACCTGTTTTGACAACCGATCCTTTATTTTTTTTCCAAATGCGGGTATGGTCTTAAATACAAGTAATTAGTGTTGCGTCCCGCAAGTAATTCACAAAATAGTGATCGCTTTTGTCAGTCATCTTTTTCAACAATACAGGTTTCAGGTGTCAGGTGTCAGGAAAATATAGAAGTCATTGAGCAGAAAACCGAAAACAGCAGATAAAAGGCAGACGGTTTTTTCCATCAGTTATCGGATTACTGACACCTGAAACCTGACACCTGAAACCATTTCTATTCAATAAGGAGCTGTTCGATTGCAACATGTACAAGGCTTAAAATGTCTGGTTTGCGGCAAGCTCCACCATCCCGAAGCCGTCGATTACGTCTGTCCGGATCATGATGACGAGGGCGTTCTGAACGTCATCTACGACTATGATTTCATCAACAGACAGTTGACTAAAAAATCCCTGCTGCAATCCAGTGATCATTCCATCTGGCGCTATCGGCCACTGCTGCCGATTGACCCCGGCGTTGATGTACCGCCTCTTTCGATCGGCTGGACGCCGCTGTACCCGGCCCAACGTCTGTCGGCAGACCTCGGTCTGAAGAACGTCTGGGTCAAAGACGACGGCCGCCAACCCACGGCATCTTTTAAGGACCGCGCCAGCGCGATTGCAGTGGTCAAGGCCAAAGAAAAGGGCGCGCGCATCATTACCACCGCCAGTACCGGAAATGCCGCCGCTGCATTAAGCGGTCTGTGCGCCAGCATGCAGCAGGCGAACGTCATTTTTGTTCCCGAAACTGCTCCTCAGGCCAAAATTGCCCAGCTGCTGGTTTTCGGCTCGCACGTGTTTCTGGTCAAAGGAAGCTATGATGACGCTTTTGAGCTTTGCCTGCAGGCCACCCGGGAATACGGTTGGTACAATCGGTGCTCCGGTTTCAATCCCTATATGACCGAAGGCAAAAAAACCGCTGCCTATGAGATCTGTGAACAAATGGAATGGCAGGCGCCGGACTGCATTTTTGTGAGCGTGGGCGACGGGTGTATTATCGGCGGGTTGCACAAGGGCTTAAAGGATCTGCATGCCCTGGGATGGATTGATAAAATGCCCAGACTGATGGGGGTGCAGGCGGCGGGCAGCAGCTATCTATACGCCGCCTGGAAAAACGGGGAAGATATCCTGACAAAAAAACCGATCGAAGCGCATACGGTGGCAGACAGCATCAGCGCAGGTTTACCGCGGGACCGCATCAAGGCCCTGGCCGCTGTAACTGAAACCAATGGCGCTTTCATCTGTGTTGAGGATAACGAAATACTGGCTGCCATACCCGGATTGGCCCGCGGCACCGGCGTATTTGCAGAGCCTGCCGGCGCGGCCGCATACGCCGGCCTGGTAAAGGCGGTCGACCAACATCTGGTGTCCAGCGATGACGCCATTGTTATTTTAAACACCGGCAATGGTTTAAAGGATGTCTCCGGCGCCATGCAGGCGGTTGAGCAGGTTGGAACCCAACCATTTCGGGTTGATCCTGACATCAAGGCGCTACAGCAGGTGGTGGATGGCTGGTAGTTCACAGTTGGCTGCCGGTCACTTGCTTCTCCATGTTGAGTTTCAAGCAAACATGAATCAAGGTGTCAGGTTTCGGGTGTCAGGGAAAAGATGACATGATGCGGAATTTGATAGTGTTCTCCCTCATTAGGTTCGTTATCCTGACACCTGAAACCTCTTATTTGAGGAGAATTGAATCGTGATTGATCTAACCATCGTTCCTGAAGGGCTCGAAAGTGCTGTTAAAAGAGCTAAAGAAAAAAACATTATCATCCCCACCCTCAAGCAACAGCAAAATCCCGGTCACATATCGGCAGCCATCGTTTCGCGGCTGAAAAAAATCGGTCTGTGGGAAATCGATCCATTAAATCTATTCCGGATCACCTGGCATAATGAGCCAGTGGCCCAGGGGGGCGGATTTGGCGATGTCAATTTCATTGAATTCCCCACAGCGCTTACCGGAGTTGAGGCGCGCATCTTCGCCATTGTCGGCAAATGGTTTCCGACCGGAGCGCACAAGGTGGGTGCGGCATTTGGCTGCCTGGTCCCCCGGCTGGTGACCGGCCAGTTTGATCCTACCACCCAGAAGGCCGTCTGGCCCTCAACGGGCAATTACTGCCGCGGCGGGGCCTACGATTCCACCCTGCTGGGTTGCGAATCCATTGCCATATTGCCGGAAGGGATGAGCCGGGAACGCTTTGACTGGCTCACATCGGTATCCGGGGAAATTATAAAAACCCCGGGCAGCGAAAGCAATGTCAAAGAAATTTTCGACAAATGCTGGGAACTGCGGGAATCCGGACAGGATCTAACGATTTTCAATCAGTTTGATGAATTCGGCAATTACCTCTGGCACCATGAAATCACCGGCCCAGCGGTGCTGGAAGTCCTTGAACGCATCATGGGACCCAAAGATAAATTTTGCGGCTTTATGTCGGCCACCGGATCGGCCGGCACGATCGCCTGTGGTGATTTTCTTAAGAAACAGTTTCCGGCCAGCAAAATTGTAGCCAGTGAAGCGCTGCAGTGCCCTACGTTGCTGCGCAATGGATTCGGTGAACACCGCATCGAGGGCATCGGTGATAAGCACGTGCCCTGGATTCACAATGTCAAAAACCTCGATATGGTCGTGGCCGTTGACGACGAAGTCCCCATCAGCCTCATGCGACTGTTTAACGAGCCTGCCGGCAAAAAATATCTTGCAAACAAAGGCGTTTCAGCACAGCTGCTGGATATACTGGATCTCCTGGGCATATCCTGTATCGGCAATTTGGTGACGGCCATCAAGTTCGCGCGCTATTATGAACTGGGTGCCAATGATATTGTCATGACGGTGCTGACCGACTCTATGGAGATGTATGCCAGTCGACTGATCGAGCTCAACCAGGAACGCGGTGAGTTTGCCGACAGCGATGCGGCGGCCGTATATGGACGGCATATCGAGGGGCTGACCATCGACAATATGGAAGAGCTGACCTACTACGGGCGCAAGCGCATTCACAACCTCAAGTACTATACCTGGGTCGAGCAGCAGGGCAAAACCTATGAAGAGATTCAACGCCAATGGTATGACGATGATTACTGGAACAGCATTCCCACCTGTGCGGATCAAATCGATACCCTGATCGAGGAGTTCAATGCTAAAACCGGTCTGCTCGATGCGCTCTAGATATCAAAGCGGAATGGATTCTATTTTAATTTAAGAATTTAGACAGGATTTACAGGATTTTCTTTTTCTTTCACGGTTTCCAGATGAAACCGTGAAAACACTATCCGCCTTACGGCGGAACCTTACAGGGTTATAAACTCGTAAGATATTCATTTAAAGACAGCCTGTGGTAAGAGGAACTTTTTATAAAGAAGCGTCCTAATTATATATCTGCATGTTAAGATTGATACTTTATCATTTATTGGGATGCTGCTCATTCCGCGAAGCGGATTAGGTTTCATCACTTTCTTCCGGAAAATCCTGTTAATCCTGTCATGGAAAAATAAAATCAGGATCCATTCAGATTATAAGAGGGTTGGATATGAAGATTGATTTTAAGAAGGTTTATGAAAAAGCGGAGAGCTATAAACCAGAGATATCCAGATTTCTGCGTGATATGATTGCCATCCCCAGCGAAAGTCGCCAGGAAGAAAAGGTGATTCAACGGA
>CAZJHF010000180.1:0-8153 GCA_964545505.1 uncultured Desulfobacterales bacterium
TCTGATTCCAATAATATTATCTCCCGTTCAACCAATAGGTCCTCATCTTTTGGCTTTGATTCCACTTCGACTTCGACCGGTTTAGCCGATTTTTGTACGTTGGCATCTGTTTCGGCAGATATCTCGGATGCCGATGGCCTGGTCTCTGCTTCCGCTGCTGCTGTACTTTCTGTTGGTGCATCCGTCGCCATGATTCCGGCGTCAGATTCTTTGGTAGTCTCATTATCGGCTTTTGTATCCGGGTCCTTTTCGCCGGTAGAGGCTTCATTTACCGTGCCAGCAGGCACATCAGCCGAAGATTCAGTTGATATTTCAGCCGTCTTCGATGCTTCCGGTTTCGCTGCTTCAACAGCTTTGACTTCTCCGGACATATGTGATTCGGTATCATTCGGTTCTGTTATAGCTTCTATGTCGGTTTCGATGGCCTCCAGCTCAATCTCCGTATTTTGCGTTTCCTTGTTCTCTTCCGGTTGTGGGACCTCTGAATCTGAGGATTCCGCTTCCGACGGCGGGATCTCTTCCGGTTTCGGAATGCGTATCATAACTGTTTCCTTCATCGGATCCAGCTGACTGAGGGTTTCATTGTTCGGTGCGACTAATTCAGTAGGCGGTTGGGTCTCATCGAGGATAGCTTCGGTCGCTTCGATGGATTTTCTTTTGTCATCATCCAGAGCCGCCGCAGCTGCTTTCATGGCAGGATCTTTAACGAAAATAATCCCACACTGCATACATGCGTCAGCAAGAGGATTATTTTCAAGGCCACATTGAGGACATGTAATCTGGTTTTCTTCCATTTTCGACTACTCCTTATCTGAATTTGATATATCCAGCTGTATTTTGGGCGAAATGAATTGATTTTAAATTCAATTCGCTGAATTATAATGCGGATTATATTGAGATTATCGGTTCAAGGTTACTTTTTCTTGAATATAATATTGAATGATTTTCAATTTAATTTCGACATGGCACTTTTCTTGACCCAAATGAATACAATAATCTAAATAATTACAGTTCATTACAAAACACACGGCAACAATTGTCATGCACCGATGCATGATTGAAAGCAGCCCTTATTTGTGGTATCTGCTGGCAGCTTCATAAAATCGAATTGATAAGAACGATGTTTTCACCACAGAGATCACAGAGATAAAATTTAAAAAACAGAAAATAGTAGCGTTTTAAAATAAATCTTTCATCTCTCTGTGGGCTTTGTGCGCTCTGTGGTAAGTAAGCTATCATCGTATAGGATCGAATTGCTCATCACTTTGATATTTAAACAATATAAGGAGAACCGATTATGGCACTGGAAGTCAGCTTTTCGGGCGGTAAAAAAGTCGACGCGAACTTCAAGGGTTTTACCATCAAAACCGATCAGAGCGAAAAAGATGGCGGCGAAGGCTCTGCACCGACCCCCTCTTTTTTGTTTTTTGCCTCATTGGGCACCTGCGCGGGCCTTTATGCCCTGAACTTTTGTGAAAAGCGCAAAATCGATACCACTCAATTAAAACTTGTACTGGATTTTGAAACGCATCCAAAAACCCACATGGTCACCAAAATTACTATGCATCTTACGCTGCCGCCGGATTTTCCCGATAAATACGTTCCGGCAATCATCAAAGCGATGGATCTTTGCTATGTCAAAAAACACCTGCATGAGCCCCCGGCGTTTGAAACCATAACGCAGCACGCAGTATAATCTCTACCTGAATCTTGCATAAAAAATTAATGAGGTGAAAGCCTCCAGCTCGCACAAGATTCAGGTTCTAAACCCACAGGTAACCGACCATGCCAACGAAGCCCGTCTCTGACACGACCGCAGGCTCAGTTTCGCGCTTAACACTGAGCATTGCGGTGACCACCCTGTGCCGTCTGGTGCTGAACACGGCGCGCCGGTTTGCCTATCCTTTTGCCCCGGCCTTAAGCCGGGGATTAGGTGTGCCCCTGACAGCCATCACGTCATTGATTGCGATCAATCAGGCCACAGCGGTTCTGGGGCTATTTTTCGGCCCGATTGCGGATCGTCTGGGGTATCGCTTAATGATGCTCAGCGGCATGACCCTGCTGGTGGCCGGGATGTTTGCCGCGGGCCTGTTTCCGTTTTACGGGGTGGTTCTGGTGGCGCTATTTTTAGCCGGTATGGGCAAAAGCATCTTTGACCCTGCCTTACAGGCTTATGTCAGCGAACGCGTCCCGTTTCATCGCAGAGGTATGGCGATCGGTTTTCTCGAATTCGCCTGGGCAGGCAGCACCCTGCTGGGCATTCCGCTGATCGCGCTTCTGATTGACCGGCTGGGTTGGCGGGCCCCTTTTTTCGCGATGGGGGGTCTGGGTGTTCTGGGTATTCTGGTACTCAGAATTGTTGTCGAAAAAGGCCGGCGCAGGCCGGCTCCCGGTCAAGCGCCTCCCGTATTCAAAGGTGCCTGGCGGCAGCTGCTGCGGGAACGTGCTGCACTGGGAGCACTTTCGTATGCCTTCTGGATTAGCGTGGCAAATGATAATTTATTTGTGGTTTACGGGGCCTGGCTGGAAAAACAATTTGGCTTGAGTATTGTGGCGCTGGGCCTGGGAACCAGCATTATCGGCATCGCCGAACTGGCCGGTGAATCCCTGACAGCTGCTCTGGCTGATCGCCTGGGCCTGAAGCGATCGGTGATCGGCGGCATGGCGGCCTGTCTGATCTGCTATGGCATCCTGCCGTTTCTGGGACAGACTTTAGGCATGGCTTTAACAGGGCTGTTTATCATATTTCTGACATTTGAATTTACGATCGTCACCAGCCTCTCGCTGTTCACCGAGCTGGTGCCCGCTTCGCGGGCCACGATGATGGCCAGCTATCTGGCTTCGGCCGGGATCGGGCGTGTGGTCGGCGCGCTGATCGGCGGTCCCATCTGGCTGGCCGGTGGCATTTACGCGACAGCCCTGGTGTCGGCCGTAATTAGCGGTCTGGCACTCGTATCCCTGGTCTGGGGACTGCGTGGATGGCAAAAGCCCAAATGAGAGTTTCACTCTCATTTGAGGGCTATGGATTATTTGTTATTCGTTATTAGACAGCATTGAAGCTACGAGCGATCAATTAAATGTTTTGCTATTGTTTAAGACGTTAAAGGGCTTACCTTAACTTGATGTTGAAAAGAATCATAAAATATACCCTGCTCATTTTTCTTTTGGGGGGAATCGCACTGATGATCTATGCCTGGCACCTGTCCGGCCAGGTTGAAAAACGATTTTCGGCCCGCCGCTGGAGCATTCCTTCGACAGTTTATTCGGATACAACGCTCTTATATCCGGGACAGCACATTAACCCGGTGCGCTTTAGTGAGAAGCTCTTCAATTTAGGCTATCGCAGTGTGAAAACAATGCCTTCCCAAAAAGGCGAGATCCGGATTCGCACGCATACGCTGGATATTTATCTAAATGACCTTAAAACCCCCTGGACCGAACGCGCCGGATTTTTAGCTCAAATCGGCTTCAGCGAAGGCAGAATCGGTACCATCCGCCGTAAAGATAATGGTCAAATGATTCCGATCATGGAACTGGAGCCCGAGGAAATCATGCAGTTTTTCGGCCATGAGCGTGAGCGACGACAGCTGATCTCCATTGATCAGGTCCCCGAGCACCAGATTCAGGCTGTGATGGCTGCAGAGGACCACCGTTTTTTTCAGCATTACGGCATCGACTGGCGCGGCATTCTGCGAGCGGTGATGACCAATTTGCGCCAGGGTGCCATCCGCCAGGGCGGCTCGACCCTGACGCAGCAACTGGCTAAAAACTATTTCCTGACACCCGAACGAACGTTTATCCGTAAGCTAAAAGAACTGATTCTGGCGCTGATTATCGAATTTAAATATGATAAACGTGAAATCCTGGAAATTTACCTGAATGAAATCTATCTGGGACAAAAAGGCTCGGTTGCCATCAACGGTATCGGCGAAGCGTCTTATTTCTATTTTGGCAAACCGGTCAAGCGACTGACGCTTTCGGAAGCGGCCACAATTGCCGGATTGATCAAAGCGCCCAATAATTATTCGCCTTATCGCGATATGGCACGCTGCCAGAGCCGCAGAGATACCGTCCTGGAGGCCATGCACCGCTGGGAATGGATTACACAGGCCGAACTTGATGAGGCACGCAAGCAGCCGATCAATGCCGTCGGATTTTTGGCGGCCGATAAAAAAGCGCCCTATTTTATCGACTACCTGACCGAGCAGTTGAACACCCTGTATCGCTCGGAAGACCTGACCAGCCTGGGGCTTTCCATTTACACCACCCTCGACACCCAGGTTCAACTGGCCGCGGAAGAGGCCCTGGCAATGGGCCTGGCCCGCTTGGAAAAATCAAATCCGGAACTGCAACGTGCAACGCCTGAAGAAAAACTTCAGGGCGCCCTTGTGGTGATGCAACCTAAAACCGGCCATATTCTGGCGCTGGTGGGCGGTCGCAATTACAGCGTCAGCCAGTTTAATCGCATCACCCAGGCCCGCCGTCAACCCGGAAGCGCCTTCAAGCCATTGGTCTATCTAAGCGCACTGGAGCAGTTTACCCCAACGACGTTGTTGTCAAATGATCGGAAATCATACACGGTTAACGGAAAACAATGGGATCCCCAAAACTTTGAGCCGGTGACCGAATATACGGTTAGCTTGCAGGATGCGCTCAAAAAGTCCTACAATCTGGCCACTGTTGACCTGGCCATGAAGACCGGCCTTGAGCGGATTGTAGGGCTGGCTGCCAAATTTAATTTTTCAACACCCATAAAACCCTACCCATCGTTGGCCCTGGGCGCTTTTGAAGTCATCCCCCTGGAGCTGGCCCGGGCCTATTGCGTATTTGCAGCCGAGGGTGTGCAGCCGTTTCCGCTATCGTTAAAGGGCGTGGTGGACGAAAATGACCGGATTCTCGAGCATCAACATTTGAATATCGAGCGGTTGATTACACCGGCCGAAGCATTTATCATGAACAGTATGCTGCAGGGCGTCGTCAGGGAAGGCACCGCCCGTTCATTGCAATGGCGGGGGATTACCTGGCCGGTTGCCGGCAAGACGGGGACGACCAATGATTTTAGAGATGCCTGGTTTGTGGGGTATACACCGGATATTCTCGCTCTGGTCTGGGTGGGTTTTGACAACGGGGACTCGATTAAGGCCACCGGTGCGGCGGCTGCCCTGCCGATCTGGGCCGAATTGATGAACGCCATTCCCCAGTACCGTTCGGAAACCGATTTTAAGATACCGCAGGGTGTTGAAAAAATTTTGGTTTGCCCGGTCACCGGCCGGCCGGCGGTTGTTGGCTGCCCCGATCCGGTTGATGTATATTTTATAGCAGACCGGGCGCCGGACGAAGCATGCCCGCTGCATGCAAAAGAAGGCATCGCCGGTAAAATCATCAAGGGCGTAAAGAGTCTTATCAATGACGATTAAAGCCATACACATCCTTTGCATCCTCCTGCTGGCAGCATGGCTGGCTGGATGTCCCAAACCGACGTTAAAAGGATATCCATCTGAGGGCGATCAAATCACGGTAGAGGAAGAAGCGGAACAGGAAAACCCGAGGGCGGTGGCCTCGTTGCAATTGACCGACCAGGGCCGCCGGCTGGTGGAGAACAAACAGCCGGACAAAGCCATTCGAGTGCTGGAACAGGCTGTTAGCCTGCATCCCACCAATGGCCGCAATTATTATTATCTTGCCGAGGCCTGGCTGATGAAAGGCTTTGCGGACCAGGCCAGAGAGTTCAACCACCTGGCGGAAATTCACCTGAAAGATGACCATCAGTGGATGATCCGGGTGGGTAGGCAGGCTGATCGCATCGCTGAAATGGAGAAGTAGGAATTATTGAATTATCTCACGCAAAGCCGCTAAGGCGCAAAGAAAATCAATTTAAATTGAAACTCTTGGTGGCTTTGCACCCCACGCCCGCCATGCGAGACCGCAAGGCGAGGCGGGCGGGTTTGCGAGAGGCCTATCGTTATTACGCTCATTTTGAGCGCTGCAGAAAAGGAGTGTTAACGATGAATGAAGCGGAAATTACCGTATACGGGGCTCACTGGTGCCCGGACTGTCGGCGCAGCAAGCAGTTTCTGGGCGAACACCAGATCCCCTACAACTGGGTGGACATCGAGCAGGACAAAGAAGCTGAACAGTTTGTGATTAAAAAAAACGATGGCAAGCGAATCATCCCGACCATTACCTTTGCCGACGGCTCTTTTCTGGTGGAGCCCAGCAATGCGGAGCTGGCCGCCAAACTGGGGCTGAAAACCAGAGCCGCCCGCGGCCATTACGAACTGATCGTACTCGGCGGCGGACCTGCCGGACTGACGGCCGCCCTGTATACGGCCCGAGAAGCCATCGATACGCTGGTCATCGAGCGCGCCGCTTTTGGCGGGCAGGCTGCCGGGACCGAAAAGCTGGATAACATGCCCGGATTTCCGGATGGCGTTGCCGGAATAGAGTTTTCGCAGCGTCTGCGCCAGCAGGCGGAACGCTTTGGTGTCGAACTCCTGCAGGCCCAGCAATTATCCGCTGTTCACAGCCATGAAAATTATCATTGCGTCACCACCGAAGATGGCAGCCAGTACAGTGCCGACGCGCTGCTAATTGCCACCGGCAGCCGCTACAAGCGGCTGGACGTGCCGGGCGAAAACGACTACATCGGCGCCGGGGTTCATTTCTGCGCGACCTGCGACGGCCCTTTTTACAAAGGCAAACGCGTGGCGGTGATCGGCGGCGGCAACAGCGCCACCGAAGAGAGCCTGCTGCTGACCAAATTTGCCGAAAAGGTCATCATTCTGGTGAGGGGCGGCGATTTCAAGGCCACTCAAATCATTCAGGAAAAAGTCCTCGGCCACCCCCAAATTGAGGTGCGCTGGCATACCGAGGTCAAAGAATTTATGGGCCAGGATTCAAAGCTCAATCGACTGCGGGTTCATAACAACCAGAGCGGCGAAGAAGCCGAAATGCCGATCGACGGGGCCTTTATTTTTATCGGCCTGGTGCCCAACACCACGTTTCTGGCCGATAGCGGCATCTTGCTGGACAAATGGGGCTTTGTCGTCACCGGCCATGCTCTGTTGCACCAGGAAAAGCGGCCGGCCGGCTTTGAGAAGCGCGATCCGCTGCTACTGGAAACCAATATCCCGGGCATCTTCGCGGCCGGCGATGTACGCGACAAAAGCACCAAGCAGGTGGTCAGCGCCGCCGGCGAAGGCGGCAGCGCCGCTTTGATGATTCGGGAATATTTGAAAGGAATGTGATCAATTATTGCTCACTTCCCGCTTTTGAAATTGTGCGCAGAATTTACCTGACGGGAATCAAGAAAAATCCGTAAGTTTATTCCAATTTTTCACCCAAAACCGCCAGCGCCGGCCGGCTGATGCGGGGATCATCGTAGTCTAAAAATTGTCCGCTAAAATCCCGCGGACCGTGTAGCGCCAGCCAGGCAATTGCGCGGCCCGGAACTTCGGGCTTTTCAAGCTGACCGCCCGCCTTAAGGTTTTGATAATAACCCAGCTGTTCGGCGGACATCACCCCGGCGCCTTTTTTCCGAATGATGTCCTGCATCTGTGTGTCCACAACACCCGGCCTGACAGCTACCACTGTCAACCGCGGTTCTTCGGCGGCCAGTACCCGGCTGAAATGATTCAGCGCAGCTTTGGCCGCACAGTAAGCACTGGCGTTTTCGACACTGGTGGTGGCCGCACCACTGCTGACATTGACGATCCGGCCGCTTTGCTCGCGCAGTGCGGAGATGGCCGCCCGAATCAAATAAAACGGCCCGAGTAAATTAACGGCGATGTTATATTGCCAGCGGTCAACTTCGCTGCCGCTGACCGGGGCAATCGGTTCAACCATACCGGCATTGTTTACCAGGGCATCCAGCCGCCCGAAGTGCTCCAGGGTTTTGTCAACCGCAGCCTGGCAGGCGCCGGCATCGGAAACATCGCCTTTACAGACCAGCGCAGCGGCTCCCAGTTTGTGTACGTCTTTGGCGACGGCCTCCAACGCATCGACTGAGCGCGCAACTAGAGTGACCGCTGCGCCGGCTTTGGCCAGCCAGCGCGCAGTCGCCGCACCTAACCCGCGCGAAGCACCGCTTATAATAACCACTGGATTTTCAGGCATCTATACCGCTTGTCATAATGATATTCCAAAAAAAGGAT
>CAZJHF010000181.1:0-2931 GCA_964545505.1 uncultured Desulfobacterales bacterium
CGAGTCGGTCAAGGCAAGTTATCCGCTGTTTAAATTCTCAAGTCCCAAGAAAGTTGTCGTAAAAATCAACTATTCACTGGATGATGATTCCGGGACAAGGGAAAAGGGAACGAATTACTATCTTTTCAAACATGGTTCTGTGGGCAATATCTGGACATTCAAACGCGAAGCAACAGTGGTTAGCTATTATCTCAATTTTGTTTGATCTCAAGGCTGAACTATTCAGTCATTTATCCGGCCCTGCGCCTTATTGACGCCCAGCAGCCAGAGGGAATAATGCAAAAATCCCTGGATAAAAACAGCCAGATGGAATGCCCTCGCCATGGTGATCAACGACCGGCATTCATTTGCAGACACCTGCAACATGGAGAGGAGTTGGGTTTTCATCAGCCGGATGCCCCACCCATGGCGGATTGGCCGTTTCAGAATGCATGGTGTGATAAATGCGACAGAGTTTTGATGCAAGAAGGCGAATGGAATGAGCGCTCAGAGGGATTTGCAGATATAATCGCAATATGCGAAGGCTGCTTTGAAGAAGTCAAACAGAGAAATATTAAAAAATTATGAACGACATTGCACTGTATATTGGGATCGGGCTTCTTGTTTTGGGCGGGCTTGCGGTTCAATTCACGATCACGCGCCGCCGCCACAGGAGGGATTACCGCAATGATCTTGAACCCATCCTGGTAAAACACGGACTGACGTTTGTGTCTGCCCGGTGGCCCGGCATGTTCAAAGTCGGGCCTTTTCCAAAAATTGAGATCGAGATCGGTCGTCCCCAGAGTCGTGCCGGGGGAATTCGAGGGGAGTACGATGTTTACAGGATCGTGACCGTGCAGGATGCGAAACGCAATATTCACAAACTCTGGGCAAAGCTGGAGTTCGAGCTCTTTGGTCTTCGACGCATCAGCTGGCGGGCGGAGAAAGGTCAACATCTCCCTCCAGAGGCCAGGGAAATGTTGGAGGGCTAGTGCTTAGATTCCTACTTGCGCTACTCGTCGTGGTTCCATGTTGCAGCTTTGCATCAGACCCGGTTGATGAATTACCTGCTGATGTTGTCACGTTTATAGAGCGCCGGGACCTGTGTGACCACTTTCGCGGCGAAGAACCATACGACGAGGAACGGCGAAGTTTCCTTGAAAAAAATATTATTGAATACTGCACGGGTACCGACAGGCGGCTGGCCAATTTGAGACAAAAATACAAGCAGAACCCGGTTGTGATGGATCTTCTCTCTGGCTATGAAGAAGTTATCGAGCCAACCAAGTGACTATATCTGGTCCTTGGCGCTGGCAACCTGTAGATGGAAGTATACCAGAAGGGCCGGTCGTATGAAAAAAAGCAAAATCATCCTTCCTATTTTGGCCTTGATTGTCGCAGGGTTTTTCATATTTCCCATTGTCGCCGATACGACGACCAACTCCAATCATCTCCGTCTATTTAGAAAAAGGATAAAAGCACTATCCCATCCGGATCACTCGGAATCTGTCACAACACACGGCAGAGTAGGACTTTTAATCGGCATGGGCAATCATTGCGATTTTTTTGTTGGCCATATTCGCTCCTTTGATGGCAATAAGGTCATGATTCAAAACCATTATAAAAATCTTACCTTTTTGAATCCAATAACAAAAAACCACGAAAACTGTGATATACTATTTTTTGAGGATGACAAAACGCCCACTTCTTATCTCCCGTATGAATTTGATTCACTGGATGCATGGCAAGTCAAAGGGCATGATCTAACGAAACTCTATGTATTATCTATTTTTCGATCCTATGATGCCAACCGGGATTTTAGATGTCGCTAGGGTTTTTAGCAGGGCAATGGAGGGCAAATATATTCTGCCTGCGCTTCTGAACCCGTCTCAACACGATCGTTACAAAATGTAAATGCAAAGAAAAATAATCAATACGTTATTTGTAGTGGGACTGGTAATATCCATTTCCAGTCCATTTATTACCAACGGTCATTTTGCATCACAGATAATTTTATTCGCTTTAACTTTTGTTCTGGCTGTCCTGGTGGCCCTCTGGAGCATTAATTCATATCGTATTGAAAGAACGACAAAAATTAGTCAAAAGATTCGCCCATCCCGGGTATTGCTGGGTTTGGCTATCATATTAGGGATTCAAATTGCTGCGTTTCCGGTAATCATTAAATGGGAAAAGCATCGTGTTCAAAATGCAAAGAATTTTTGCGAGCAGTATATACCGGCACTGAAGGAATATTATGCCGCGCGCGGCCAATTCCCGGAAACAATATCGTTATTTCAATTACAGGAGTTAACGCCCGGGTTTCTTGAGGGACAAAAAATTTACACGAAAACGGACGACGGATTCATTTTCAAGTTTCGCAGCCTCGGACGATTCGCCGGTGGTCATGTATATTATTCAGATAAAGAGCGGTGGTTTGTGCATGATTCATGGATGCCAGAATAATAATAGCCCGTGAGAGTCGGGAGGCTTCATTTTGCAATCACCGGACAATTTCGTTTGCATAATATGGAAAAAATGGAAAAAAATTATACGTTAGAGATCGTAGACGATGTCACCGTGGTTCGCTTTTTTATCAAGCCAGGTCCTGATGAAATTCGAATGTCAATTGATGAAGTCGCGGCAATTAGTGCCAGTGGTCTGAGGCTCTGGGATTTAAGCGCCGGCGGGTGGGATTTGACCACTGAGGAACTCGAGGAAATTGCAGATTACGCGAAAATAAAGTTTTTGCCGCCTTCAAAAGTGGCCATTGTTGCGCCGGAGGACCTTTCATATGGTCTTTCGAGAATCTATGAAGCCGTCAGAAAGCAGGAGAATCTACAGATAGATATTTTCCGAACTGAACAAGAAGCTCTAGCCTGGCTTAGAGCCCAATCTGAGAAATGTTCAGATACAATGCTGTGAGGCAATACGCCTGAATAGAGACTTCAAGCG
>CAZJHF010000181.1:3031-8109 GCA_964545505.1 uncultured Desulfobacterales bacterium
TTAACTACCCTGCGCATTTTTTGTTTCCGTCATAACAAAAAGAATATGAAATTAACTGCGATGATAATTTTGCTGGCCCTTTTTTTCGCCTGCGAACCCAACCATTGACTAAGCGGACCGGTTGGTAAGGCCATAAAAAGAGAAGTCCGCGATGCCCGGAGGACCGCAATTCATCTGAGCAACCTGACCCCATTTGAATGGGATGAAGCCTATTTCTTTGACCCGTATACGCCCAGACAGGTAATTTGCGAAGACCTGGGTATCTCTGAGAAAAGTTGCCCCCAGCAAATTACAGATGAGTCAACAGATGATGGGGAAATGTTTCTGGTGTTTCGAAAATCAGGCAAAATCGTGCACAAAGAAATGTACCGTCGCTTTAATGGGGATTTTACGCCTATTGAATTTGCACTGCCGTTAACACCTGAGAGCGCCACATTTGAGGTTTATCAAGAGGACGTCTCAGGAAATGGAAAGCCCTGGTTTCGATTGAAATTACGTTCCACTCCATCAATCAGGCCGGGTAAGGCTTAAGCATGAATCCACGACAAAAATTTGGCATGGCAGTGATGGTTATTCTTTTAATTATCAGCATCCTTTTCTCTGCGTTAAACATGTCCTACTACCGGACATCCGGCTATCATTTTGGAAAATTGGCTGATTTCGTTTTTGATGAAGCATTGATGTCATGCTTTAGCCAAAAAGATCATGATCCACATATCAGCTCAATTTATAAGAATATTGTCGTAACCAGCCACGCACAGCAAATCGTTTTTATCTTTGCATCCATCCTCAATTATTTCATCATTGCAATATGTTTAATCTGGTTATACCGGATTCTTAAACGCTGCAAAACCTGACTCCTCCTTCGCAGAAATACAAAACAGCCCTTATTGATGTTTGATTCTGAACCCAAAATTGTCTATGCTCAGGCAAGCTGCCTGATTTTAATTCCGTCAAGGTGTCAAAAAAGGAGCGACCCATGAAAATAAACCCGGAGCTGGCTTCTCCCTGCGGCCTTTATTGCGGTGTCTGTGCCATTTATATCGCCCATCGTGACAACAATCATAAATTCAAGGAAAGGCTTCTGGCATTATACCAGGGCGGCGTTCCCGGCAAAGGCACACTGCCCAACAGTGAAAAACTTTCAATCGAAGATATGCAATGCGAAGGATGCATGTCTGATAATCGCTTTATGCATTGCCAGCAGTGCGAAATCCGGGATTGTACCGCCGAAAAAGGATTGGTCGGATGTCATCAATGCCATGAATTTCCCTGCGGACATATTGAAAATTTTTCGATGGTGGTCGGCAAAAAGGTGATTTTACGGGCCGTCCCCTATCGAAAAGAAGTCGGGACTGAAAAATGGATCCAGGATGAAGAAACCCGCTATTTTTGTCCGCAGTGCGGCAACAAAGTATTTCGGGGGGTAGTCAAATGTAATCAATGTAAAACCATGTTGAGTCTGGACTAAATTTGTAACCGGGGGGTAAAAAATGGAAGAACGGGTGCTATCGGTTGCCGAAAATCAGTTTTCAGAGATTCCAAAAGATTTGTGGGCGCAGCATGTTCAGCTAAGAGCAAAGGAAATACCAAAAGTTCTCGATTTTATGACCGAAGACCATCATCGGGTGCGCTATTTTGTGGTCAGGGAGCTGCCCCGCATCGCAAAACCTATCCCGCCGGAGCGCATTGCCAAAGAATTTGACCTGTCTTTATCAAAAACAAACCAAATTCTGCAGGATTTAGAGAAAAACCTTTTTTTCCTGGTTCGAAATGACAAAGGTGAGGTCCTGTGGGCCTACCCGGTTACCGCTGACCAAACGCCGCATCAATTGACGTTTAGCAGCGGCGAAAACATAAACGCCGCCTGAGCGGTCGATGCCATTGCCACGCCCTTCGTGCAAGGGCGCCTGAGAGAAGAGCCACTCACTGTTACGATAAATACGGTTTGCACACACTGTGGTCAAGCGATCAAGATCGTGATAGATAGCGAAATGCACTATCGGGTTCATCCGGAAAATTGCACACCCTACATTATTTCCCCCCTGGTGGATTGGGAATCTTTTTCAGCGCCGAATATCATACCTGACTTCTGACAGAAATCAGTCTTCTTCTGGTCAGAAGAACACGCAAGAGAACATCTTTTAGGGTCGGAACCGGTTAATGGGCTGGTTTTAAGCCTCGAGCAGGCTGTTTATTCGATACCGCTGATCCAGGCCGCGTTGTTTGCCTTTAGTTAATTGGCAGAATAAAATCGGATCCTGTTTAAGAAACCGGCAAGCAGCCTATTCATCGCATTGATTCTTGTTTGAAGTTCATCACTTTATTTTTATCCATGATCGTAAAAACTGACCAAGCAAATACTTTAGCGGGCAAACATGGCAGAGCATGACGAATACATCAAAGCGTTAATCGAATTGCATCGCGGCCTGAAGCGCCAGGGGCCGGGAGACCCATCATTCTCACGGCAGATGTTATCCCAGCTGCCTGAATTGCCGCCAAACCCTCGCATTGTCGATCTGGGGTGCGGTGCGGGCGCCGGGGCATTGATTCTGGCCGAAAGGTTTGACACGACCATCACCGCCGTCGATTTTGCACGTCCGTTTCTCGCTGACCTGGAAGGCCATGCCAGAGCGCAGGGCCTGGATCATCTGATCAAAACAGTCGAGGCCGATATGGGAAATCTCGACTGGCCACCGGCCAGCATCGACCTGCTGTGGTCGGAAGGCGCGGCCTATAACCTCACCTTTGAAGGGGCCTTAAAAATCTGGCGGCCCCTTATGGCGCCCAACGGCCTGGCGGTTATTTCAGAGATAACCTGGTTTACCACCGATATACCGGCGCCCGTCCTGGAATTCTGGCAGGAGGCCTACCCGCAAATTGCCTCTGAGAGTGAAAATGCGGCGCTTGCGCGGGACGCCGGATTCGATGTGCTGGGTGTCCATCGTCTGCCCAATGAGGCATGGTGGACTTATTACTACGATCCGCTTAGAGAGCGCATGGATGCCCTGCGGGCTTCAGCCGGCCCGGCCATGCGGGCGGTCATCGAAGAAACTGAAGCCGAAATGGCGTTTTTCGAAAAATACGCAGATTGCTACGGCTACGCATTTTATTTACTGCAAGCTGCTTGATACAGCCGTTCCTAACGCGTTGTATCAGCCGACCGGCCAATTGCGTTAGCCGATTCTTTCCAGAATTCTTTTTTAATCAGCGTTAAGACGAAGCAAAGGGGCACCTGGTCAAATAAACATAACCATTTGCTCGCATGGGTATGACCATGATAATGATGATATGGATCTGTTCAATGCTGAAACCGATCGCCCGCAGGTGAAAAAAGGTTCGGATAAAAAATCAATTTTTATAGAAAGGATTACAACAGATGCCCGTTCGATATAAATTTTCGGGTAACCTATTCCGGGTGAATTTAGAGGATACGTATACGATTGATGAGATGATGAACACCTTTACGGAGGCATTGAACGATCCTTTATTTCCTCAAAACGCCCGATTTCTAATGGATGTCAGACAATCTTCGGTGCTGGCTGAGCGAACCTATCAAGATATCGGAACCGTTGCTAATTTTTTTGCCAAGCATTCAGATCGTGTCGGCAGGTGTTGTGCTATCGTAGCAAATCAAAAGGTTCATTATGGCCTTAGTCGCATGGGAGCTACTCTTGCAGAGGTCAAGGGTGCCAGAGTCGAAGTATTCAAAGATATATCTGAAGCAATTTTATGGTTAAACAGTTGTTTCGAAATACCGGACGACTGAGAAATTGTTCCCAGGACGCCTGTCTCGTAGGAACCGGCAGCGGGTCCGCAAAAGAGTCGCGTTCTTTGCGAGATGCTGTGCATGACGGGGACACAATGCATGTCACTTAGCCAGATGCGATATGAGTCTAAATTCATCAGGAATGTATAATGCGAAGCATCATATTCTGGGGGTTGCTGCCCTTCATATTGCCTCAGGCCATTTACGTCAGGAAGACTGCGCCCCGCTTTACGGGAGCCGCCGGCCCCCGGCGGGGTACCGCCGGCACCGGCAAAAATCATAACCTCATCGCCATCGGCGATTCCATAATCGCCGGGGTCGGGGCCTCAACCTTTGCAAAAGCCCTGGTGGGCCAGACGGCCCAAAAACTGTCACTGTTGTTGGATTGCAAAATCACCTGGGAGGCAATCGCAAGTATCGGCGCCGTGTCACATCAGGTCATCGAGCGGCTGGTGCCCCAATTGCCGGAGAAACAGCCCGATTTCATGGTGGTGTCGGTGGGCGTAAACGATGTCACCGCGCTTTCAAGCGTTGCCAGATGGCGGCAAAACCTGGCAAGACTCCTGCAAGCGCTTGGCGCTTATGCGCCTGCCGCCATCATTGCGGTTGCCGGAATCCCGCCACTGCGGGGCTTTCCAATTTTGCCCCAGCCCATGCGGGCGCTGTTTGGCATCCGCGGTGAAACCTTTGACCGCGTCGCACGCGTTGAAATCTCGCGCCATGAAAATGCAATTCATGTGCCCCTTGATTTTGAACCCGAAGCGAATATGTTTTCAGCAGACGGCTTTCACCCCTCCGAGGAAAGCTATCCGGAATTTGGCGAGATGATGGCAACCGGGATTGCCGAAAAATTTAATGCCATCACTCCAGAATAAGAAAACCTGTTTGCATCACAGGAGATATGATGAGCTCAATGGTCAGCCGGCCTCCGGCCGCGGATTCTGCAAGGGCGTTAAAACATTTTGAAAGTCTGCTTGAATTTGAAACCGATTGCTGGGATGTGCATCATGCCATCGCCAACAATCGCAAAGATTTTGTACTGCTTGATGTTCGCGGAGAAGAACTTTACAAAAAAGGGCATATCGAAGGTGCCGTCAGCCTGCCGCATGCCCGCATCAATGCAGAAACACTTGAAGACTATCCAACGGATACGCTGTTTGTGGTCTATTGTGCCGGCCCGCATTGCAATGCCACCGAGAAGGCTGCCATCCGGCTGGCCACCCTGGGTCGACCGGTCAAAAAGATGATCGGAGGGGTCACCGGCTGGCTGGATGAGGGCTTTAAGCTGGTGCCGGATTGATAACACGAA
>CAZJHF010000182.1:0-8064 GCA_964545505.1 uncultured Desulfobacterales bacterium
CTGGATTACATCGCGCTGGATGATCGATGTCGGTCGTCAAAAACAGATTCAGGTCAACTGGAAGCTGTTTAGCCTCAAGATCATAAACGCCGAGCGTGATATTCCCGAACCGTATAAAACGCTGCATGCAATGGGCCTGAAGGCCCTGCGGGTGGCCGCGGCGGTGAGCAAAGCGTATGGCAATGACGCTCTGGCAAAAATATATACTATCATGGGCACCTGCTACCACCACGACGAGGAAGATATCGATAGGCCCGAAGATCTGGCAAAAATCCTCGGAATCGGCGGCTATCCGGTCGGCCTGGCAGAAGCGGCCACCGAGCCTGAGTGGGATAAAGCGATTCAAGCCGATATGGACCGGGCAGTCGCCAAAGTCGGCAAGGATGTGGGCGTGCCCTTGATTGTTCTTGACGGCGGTGACGGTCCGGGTTTTTTTGGTCCGGTCTGCAGCCCTGCGCCGACAGGCAAAGCCGCCGTTGCCTTTTGGGATGCGATTATCGTAGCCGGCCGAACCCCCGGCTTTTTCGAGCTCAAACGCACCCGTGATACGGAGCCCCGGTTCGGTCAAAGGCCTAAGATTTAGCGGGCGCTAAAAGCCGTCTGACACATCCTATCGATGTGCTCATCAGCACAGTCAGGCGTGTTGCCAGCGGGTGCTCTAACCGGCCCCAGCGCCGTTGAGCCCCATGGTTCAGCTCACCCCGGTCGATTTCCATAAATTGAGTGCGAAGCGCCGGATACTGTAAATACAGGTTCAAGCGAAGATTAAAATCGGCTTCCTGGTATCGCCGGAGTGTTGTGCGGTTATCTTTCATCATGATCATATCCTCCTTTAACGTGATTTGATTGATGCGAAAATAGGCTATTAATCATCCCGTCTGCCATCCTGACATCCAAATTAGCGCTTGACAGTCCGATTTTAAAGTGGCATATATGACATATTAAAGTTGGATTATGCCATCATGAGGCCGTCAGGATGAAAAAAATCACCATACTGGCCATGTACAATACCATGGCGTCGTGTGTCACCGGGCCGCTGGATGTGTTTTACCAGGCCGGTGTCCTGTGGAACTACTTCCACGGCGAAAAAATCACGCCCTATTTTGATGTCCAGACAGTCACCAGTGACGGCAGCCCCGTTAAATGCCTGAGCGGCATCCGCTTGCTGCCGGATGGTTCGATTCATGATGCAGCAGATGCGGATCTGATCATTATCTCATCGATTCTGGACATTGACAAAACACGCAGGTATCAGGCAGAGGTGATCGAGTGGCTAAAAGCGCAATATCACCGCGGAGCTCAAATTGCGAGCATTTGTACCGGGGCTTTTGTGCTGGCCGAGACCGGTCTGCTGGATGGCAAGACAGCTACCACTCACTGGGGCTATGCCGGCCAATTTCGCAAGCGCTATCCTCGGATCGAATTGAAACCCGAACGCCTGGTAACCGACGAAGGGGACCTTTTTTGTTCGGGAGGGTACAATGCCGGCACAGATCTTTGCCTCTATCTGGTCGAAAAATACTGCGGTCATGAAATTGCGCTGCAATCTTCCAAGTCCATGATAGCCGATATCGGAAGAACCACCCAGGCGCCTTATGCCATCTTCGAATTTCAAAAAGATCATCATGACGACCGCATTTTGGCGGTGCAGGATTGGATCGAGGACCATTTCAGCCAGGAGCACAGCTACAACCAATTGGCGGACAAATTCGGTATGAGCCGGCGCACATTTGAGCGGCGTTTTAAAGCCGCAACCGGAGACACGCCGCTGTTTTATCTGCAACGCATCCGGGTGGAGACAGCCAAACGCATGCTCGAAAATGGCGGCCGGTCTTTCGATGAAATCACCTATCAGGTCGGTTATGAAGACAGCAGTTCGTTTCGCAAGGTTTTTTTTAAACAAACGGGATTACAACCCGGCGAATACCGCAAAAAGTTCCAGCGGATATGATATATTGTAGAGTTTCGTACATAAAAACCAGGAATGAAGGGTTTGATGGCCTCACGCTAAGACGCAAAGACTAAAAAAACTTAGCCACAAAGACACCAAGACGCAAAGATTAAAAGAATATATATTGGTCCTGCTTTGTGAACTTTGTGCCTTGGTGGTGAGAAAAATTCAGCAAAAAACGATTAGCCACAAAGACACCAAGACACAAAGAACCTTAAGGATAATCCTCTCAAATTATAATTTAACTTCGTGAGCTTTGTGCCTTTGTGGTGATAACGATGGGGATCAAATAGGATCAGATTGGTGCAAAAATTATCCCTAACCCGCATAGTTGGTGCTGACGATCCCGTTACTGCCAGTGAATTTCTGGCCGCGTTCACGACCCTTTCCAAAAACCGCATCAAAGACGCCATGGCAAAGGGTGCGGTCTGGTTGAAAAAATCAAAGCACGGTCAACAGCGCATTCGACGCGCCCGAACCGCTCTCAAGCCGGGCGATCGGATCTCGATTTATTATGATGGCGCCTTGCTGGCGATACCGCCGCAAAGAGCGCAATTGATCAGCGATCAAAAACGGTTCAGCGTCTGGTTCAAACCGGTGGGCCTGCTGTCACAGGGAACAAAATACGGGGATCATTGCTCACTTCTAAGACAGGTCGAGCAGGTCTATCGCCCCAAAAGAAAGGTCTATCTCGTTCATCGCCTTGACCGGGAAGTATCCGGTCTGGTGCTGCTGGCCCATGATAAAACCACTGCTGCCAGGATGTCCGATTTATTCCGGAAACAGGACATTATCAAACGGTATGCGGCCCGGGTACGGGGAAATCCTGCCAAATCCATGCCCGGCGGCGTCATTGATATTGATCTGGACGGCAAGCCTGCCACGACCGAATTCAGAGTTGAAATCTACGAACCGGCAATCGATATCAGTACCGTTCATATCGAAATGGGCAGTGGCCGAAAACACCAGATTCGTCGCCATTTTGACATGATCGGCCATCCGGTGATGGGTGATCCACGCTACGGCAAGGGCAATAAAAATTCGGAGGGGATGCAGCTGGTGGCGACGGGCCTGGAATTTCAGTGTCCATTTAAGCAGAAAAAACAGACGTTTAAAACCGTCGCTGAATTTTAAGCGGTAATAGTCAACAGCAGCAAAAATCAGGGGCGAAACCCCACATGGATTCAAGCACAGGTGTTGCTAGTGTGTTACTAGCATGATTTATAGTGTGCAATGGCCTGAACCGTTTTCGGAACTAATCACCCAGTATAATGCCGCCACCACGACCCACCCCGATACCAAAACCATCGATAGGCCTGTCATCATCCCGCAGCCATGGCATATCGGTATAAATAGACACACGTTGATTTTGGTCATCTGTTTTCAGGCCTCTAATCCTCAGGCTGGAAAACCAGTAGCCAATCTGGTTTGCTGTTTGATAAAAAATAAAGGACCCGTATGGACGCGCCCAACTGACAGCATTGAATTTGATCAGGCCAATAATTTTTTCAAATTTATCCGAGTGCGGATCAAATTCCACCCACATATGCCCCACCAGCTGGAAACTGTTTTGCAGGGCGACGACAGCGTAAGGATTGTTTTCCTGGTTCAGGTAGTAATAACGGTGTTCCGGATAAACCTGAAAGGTTTCAAAGGCCTGGGTGACAGCGCGGCTGCGCTTCAGGTAGCCGTAATTTCCGGCTGCACAGCCGGCCAATAAAAAAGCAGCTAAAAAAATAAAAAAACATATCATTGATGTCAGGTTTTTAAGGCCATTTGTTCTTTCGTCTTCAGGCGCTGGCATGGCTTCTCCTTTATAGCGGCACCATTTTCGACAATAGGGCCGTCGCTGCTGATTGCGTCAATACGTCGTAGCCAGAGGTGCGCGCTAATTTCTGATCTTCAGGGCCAATATACCCCCAGGCAGCTAGGAGCGGTATGAGCAATTTGTTTTGCCGGTTTAGGTTTTGATCCAGCTTTTGCAGATTTTTGAGAGAATCGTCTAAAAAATAATAGGTTGCGGCCCGAAAGCGCTGCTGGATGAGCTGCATGTTTTCGACTTTGGAAGCCCCGTTATCCCCGCTGTAAACGTTTTCGAACGGAATCTTAAGGCCGAAATGGCGGCATAGGCGCTCGGTGGCCGTACGGTTTTTGTTGGTTACAATCGCAAATCCGGGTTGCTTCCGGCGTCCGACAAGCGCATTCCAGAGGGGCTGAAAAGGCCGATGCAAGGCCGTCCAGCCGGCGGCGTCGCGTTCGATAAACTGCTGTCGCGTTTCGTAAACCTGCCCCGAGCGCCGGGCAACCGCTGCGGTTGCTTCAAAAATGATCGCCTGGTATTCTTCGGGTTTTAAAATTCTATCGGATTCGCTGCGATAATGTTGCAGACACCAGTTCATCAGCAGGATACCATCTCCGATCGGCTGAACATGAAAGCGGTTGCGGCGAAATAATCGAATCAGTGCCTGCGGCAAGTCAGCCGGAGACATCAACTGCTGACCGCTGGCCGTGTTGTAGACCGTTAAAACCACCTCATCGAGCGAGTCGATCAGAACCCCATCAAAGTCGAAAATCAGCATTTTCTGCTGCTCATGTGGTAATTCGCCATTATTTTTATTCAATCTTGATAGCCAGATTAACAAGTAGCTTGGTTAAATGATGCTTTTGAACACGTTAATGTCATGACAGCTCAAACAGAATAAAATCATTGCATAAGCTGATCTGAAAACAATATTTCCAAAAAAGCATATAAAAAACGGATATGATTGTCAAAATTTACAAATTCATCTATGAATACGATTACGCTTGTAATTCCCGATCCGACACCTGGTGAAACCTGACACCTATATAAATTAAGGAATACAAGATGCGGGCCGTATGGCTGGAAAACCAGGTTTTGAGCTTTCGTGAAAACGTTCCGGAGCCCGGGCTGCTCAAGGGTGAGGCCCTTGTCAAAATTCGATTGGCAGGCATTTGCGGTACCGATCTGGAGCTGGTGAAAGGATATTATCCGTATCGCGGCATACCGGGTCATGAGTTTGTCGGTGAAATCGTCCGGGCGCCCGACGCGCCCCAACGTATCGGGCAGCGGGTTGTCGGCGATATCAATGTCGGCTGCGGCACGTGTACCGATTGCCGGGCAGCCCGTCATAAACACTGTAGAACCCGAAGTGTGCTGGGTATTAAAAACCGGGATGGGTCCTTCGCTGATTATCTGAGTCTGCCGCTGCAAAATTTGATTCCAATACCGCAGACGGTATCCGCTGAGGCCGCTGTTTTTACAGAACCGCTGGCAGCTGCGCTGCAAATCCAGCAACAGATTCAGATCGGTGACGCCGACAGCGTGCTGGTGATCGGCGCCGGCCGACTCGGGCAATTGATTGCCCGGACCCTGGCATCGCAGGCCGGTCAACTGACAGTTGTAGCCCGTCACCAGGGCCAGCAAGCGCTTCTGTCCGCTCTCGATATTGACTGGATTCAAGAAGACGGCATCAACGACCGCGCTTTTGATATTGTGATCGAAGCCACCGGTTCGCCTGCCGGTTTTACAATGGCCCGCCAGGCAGTCCGACCCCGTGGAACCATTGTCCTTAAAAGCACTTACCGGAAAACCAATGGGTCAAAGCGGCCCATTCAACTTTCATCCCTGGTGGTTGATGAGATCACCGTGATGGGGTCGCGTTGCGGGCCAATCGCAGCGGCGCTCGATCAGCTCGAAAAACAGAAGGTTGACCCCACAGAGCTCATTGCGAAACGCTATTTTCTGAATGACGCCCTGGCAGCTTACGAACACGCAGCCGCGCCCGGTGCGCTAAAAATTTTATTTCAAATCACACCCTAACCCTTCACCCTGATACCTGCCGAGGAGGAATGTCAAAATGAATGATCCGAGCAACCCCAAAGATGCCACTTTAGCCGTCTGGGCCGGTGAAGACAAACCGCACTGGGAAAATGCAACCCAGGTACCGGTTGTCCATAGCGTCTCGTTTGGATATACCGATCTGGAGCACTGGGCAAAGGTCAGCCGCGGGGAAATCGACGGCCATATTTACAGCCGCAACACCAACCCGACAGTGCGCGCTTTTGAAGAAAAAATCTGCCGCCTGGAACGCGCTCAGGATTCTACAGCCTTTGCCAGCGGTATGGCCGCCATCTCCAACACGCTGTTCACCCTGCTGTCGCCTGGCGATCGCATTGTTTCAATCAAAGACAGCTACGGCGGAACCAATAAAATTTTTCAGGAATTTTTACCCCAATTCAATATCGCGGTGACCCTATGCGATACTACCGAAACGGCCGCAATTGAAGCGGCCATTTCGGAAGGCTGCCAGGTTCTATATCTGGAGAGCCCCACGAATCCGACCATGAAAATCGCCGATATTGCCCACCTGTCAGCTGCCGCCCACCGGGTCGGCGCTTTGGTGGTGGTCGACAACACCTTTGCCACACCGGTAAACCAGAAGCCGCTGGCGCTGGGAGCCGATCTGGTATTGCACAGTGCCACCAAATATCTGGGCGGCCATGCCGATGCGCTGGGCGGGGCGGTCTGCGGGCCGCAGGATTATATCCGTCGCATTTTTCATTTCCGGGAAATCAACGGCGCCGCCCTGGATCCCATGGCCGCCTATTTGCTGCTGCGCGGCATGAAAACCCTGCCGCTTCGCATCGATTGCCAGAATCAAAGTGCGATCCAAATTGCCCGCTTTCTGCAATCTCAAGCGGCCGTCGAGCAGGTTTTCTACCCCGGTCTGGATTCGCACCCGCAACATGACATCGCCCGGCGACAGATGAAGGGCTTCGGCGGCATGCTCGCCTTTTCGGTCAAGGGTGGCTACGGGGCGGTAGCGCAATTCCTGCCGCGATTACAATATGCTCATCGCGCCGCTAACCTGGGGGCGGTTGAAACGATTGTCGGACCACCGGCCACCACCAGTCATGTCGAATTGAACGCCCGCGAAAGAGCGGCGATGGGTATTCCCGAAAATCTGGTGCGGTATTCGGTAGGCATCGAGGATGTCTCTGATTTGATTGAAGATCTGAAACAGGCCCTGGACTCGATTTAAAGCCGGAATTACGGTTTAATGTTTCACCGCAAAGGCGCAGAGCTCGCAGAGAGTATTTTTTTTATTTCTTTTCGGTGAGACCGCGCCCGCCTCGCCTTGCTCGCATGGCGGGCGGGGGCCGAAAAGAAATAATTTAATCTCGGCGGACTTTGCGTCTCTGCGGTGAGCAATAAATGGCCAAAAAAAACTAAAGTTTTCTTAAAATATGGCCGATATATATGCTATGCGTGTTTCGGGAGACACGCTAAGTCACCTTCTTTTACTAACTTCGGAAACTGGGGCGGGTCTTATGGGCTCGCCCCAGTTTTTTGTTTTGTATGAAAATTAATGAGAAGATATAAATAATTTAGCGACAGCAAGCTAAACAAAATGGCGCCTCAGAATAAACAACCTCTCAGGAATAAAGGATTACATCCATTTTATCTCATTAATTTTCACCCGGTGGGCGATTCTGAGCCTCCCATAGCCTGCGTTATTAAGGCCGAGGCATAGACTACTATAGCCTCGACCTTAAATGCCTTGCATATGGAAACCTCAAAATCGTACAAAACTCGTCACTTGTATGAAAATTAATGAGAAGATATAAATAATTTAGCGACAGCAAGCTAAACAAAATGGCGCCTCAGAATAAACAACCTCTCAGGAATAAAGGATTACATCCATTTTATCTCATTAATTTTCACCCGGTGGGCGATTCTGAGCCTCCCATAGCCTGCGTTATTAAGGTTGAAACATAGAAAACTATTGTCTCAACCTTAAAGGCCTTGCCTATGAAAACCTCAAAATCGTACAAAACCCTTCACTTGTATGAAAATAGATGAGAAATTTTTTCTTATTCGGTCGCGGCATTTTAATTCATTAAGATTGAAACTTACCCTTTACTGCTGGATGAGGATCTATTTATATTTCTCACCTATTTTCACCCCGGAAGACAACCCGGCGAACCGGAGGTTTTCACCTGCCCCATGCAAAATCAGGGCATGAATTGTTTTAGGGCAGCGGCCAGAATTGCGGCTGTTTGGCTGATGCACCCTTCCTCGCGCACCCCGC
>CAZJHF010000183.1:0-8047 GCA_964545505.1 uncultured Desulfobacterales bacterium
TCCTTGATCCGGCGCATCAACTGATAACTGTCACCGTGCTCGAGTTGCATAAATTTGCGCTTGCCGATACCGATGCCGTGCTCGCCGGTGCAGGTGCCGCCAAGTTGAACCGCCCGGGTGACAACCTGGGTGTTAATATCTTCCAGCAGAGACCACTCTTTTTCGTTGTCCGGATCACCCACCAGAACAACATGCAAATTGCCATCGCCGGCATGGCCAAAGACATAACCGGCAGCCCCTTTGTCATCCACCAGTTTCTGCGAAAAGATGATCATCTCCGGATAACGCGAGATTGGAACTGCGGCATCCACGATCAGGGTCTCCTTGCCCGGGTGAGCACGGTGAATGGTTTCCCAGGCTTCATGACGCGCACGCCAGAGCCGGGCGCGTTCATTGGTCTCAACGCCGGACTTGAATCCGGTGGCCCCGCAATCTTCACATAATTCCCGGGTCAGGTCGGCGGTTTCCTGCAGGGTGGCCGCACTGATGCCGTGAAATTCGCAAAAAAGGGATGGCGCCTCCGGAAGCCCCAGATTATTTTCACGGTTCATCAGATGGATCAGTTGCGGTGTCAGCAATTCCAGGGCGGCCGGCTCCAATCCGGAGCCGATCATGATCGCCACGGCCTGTGAGGCCTCATCCAACTGACTGAAGGTAACCGTAACCGCCAGGTGGTGGCCGGGGATGCCGGTCAACCGCAGGGTGGCTTCGGTCACAATTCCCAGGGTGCCCTCGGATCCAACAAATAAGCGGGATAGATCATATCCCGAAGAGGATTTATGCGCTTTGCAACCGGTGTGAATAATGTTGCCGCCGGGCAGCACCACCGTAAGTTTCATGACATAATCTTTGGTGGCTCCGTATTTGACGGTTTGAACCCCAGAAGCATTATTGGCGATCATGCCACCGATGGTGGCGTCAGCCCCGGGGTCGGGGGGAAAAAAAAGCCCCTGTTTGCCGGCCTGGCGGTTGAGTTCTTTGCGCAAAACACCGGGCTGGACATCGGCCTGTAAGTCCTGGGGACGGATTTCAATAATTTTATCCATGCGGGTCAGGTCCATGACAAGGCCGCCGCGGGTGGGCACGGGGTTGCCCTCCGTACTGGTTCCTGCTCCCCAGGGTGTGACGGGCACATCCTGATCATAGGCCCAAGCAAGAATATTGGAAACCTCTGCAGCGGTCACCGGCCAGATAATACCGGCCGGCAGCAGTCCGTGATGAGCGGATATATCATGCAGATGCAGCTCGCGATTGGATTGGCCGGTTGAAAACCGCTCTGAATCCACAAAATTGGATAAAGATGCAATCTGGTCTACATTGAATTCCTTCATTGTTTGCGCTCCGGTATAAATTCGTTATTTGCTGATCTATAAATAAAAAGACTTCAAAATGTATATTCAGAATTAAGGCGAGTATCAATAAAAAAGGCTGAAATATTTTTTATTGACATCCGCTAGGATCAAGTATACAAAATTAACAAAAATGTTTATTTAGTATATTTGATGAAACTTCGAGAATTAAATAAAATATCAAAATTGTATTTTGGCACCACCGACATCGCCAGGGCGCTTAGCGTCAGCCCGGCGTCGGCTAAGGTCTCTGCCAGCCGGTATGTCAAGCTGGGCGCATTGGTGCGTATCAAGAAAAATATATACGTGCTGCGTGAGACCTGGAATGCAGCTGGAAGGGAGGAAAAATTCGTCTTTGCGAATCTCGGACAGACACCGTCCTACATATCTTTGATGACGGCCCTGGATTATTATGAGATAACGACCCAGGTCCAAAGAGATTTTTTCGAGTCAATAGCGCTAAAAAGAACCAAGGAAATCAAGGTGGACGACAGCTTTTTCAGGTATTCAAAGATTACCAGCGCACTATACTTTGGATTTAAAAAGGAAAAAGATTTCTTTATAGCGACCCCTGAGAAGGCTCTTCTGGACGCATTTTACCTAATGTCATACGGCCGGTATGCTCTTGATATATCAGCACTGGACGCAGATAAACTTGACAGAGACGAGATCAGACTCCAGAGTAAAAAATTTCCATTAAAAACACAGGAAATGCTGAACACGTATGGATATCTTAAGACAGCATGAAATATTCGAAATCGAATTATTAGACAAAATGAACAGCGCCAAAGTGCTTGAACCGCTTGTTTTCGGCGGTGGCACTATGTTGCGGCTGTGCCATGAGAACGATCGCTATTCGGTCGACCTCGATTTTTGGTTTATCAAAAAGATACCGCAGTCCAAATATTTCGAAAGAATTCGAATGGCTCTTGGGAAAGACTATGAGATTACTGATTCTCAGATGAAATTCCACACACTCCTGTTCGAATTGCGGTCTGCTGAATATCCAAAGCGGCTTAAGATTGAAATACGAAGAGAGAAAAAAGACTGCGATTTTCAGGAAAAGATCGCCTTTTCCAGGTTCAGCACAAAGCAGGTCCTTCTTAAGGCGCATACCCTGAATCAAACCATGGACAATAAAATAGAAGCGTTTCTTGATCGGGGAGAGATCAGAGATTGCTTCGACATCGAGTTTTTGCTCCGCAGAGGAATTGAGCTGCCGACCCTAACTGACAGGCAAAACAAAGTGTTTCAGAAGAGACTTGGACAATTTAAGGAAAGGGATTTCAAGGTCACGCTTGGATCGATTGTTGAGGATGACATCCGAAATTATCTTGTAAAGCAGCGGTTTGGATATCTTGAGGAAAAGCTTGTCTTGATGCGGTCACAACCTTAACCGGCTCTTAGAAGCCATTTCAAAACCCTTTTTTCGCTGGTTTACGGCTTTTGAAAAGCGCTAAGCTCGCTGCGCTAAATTTTGAAAACTCGGGCTAATGCGCCTGTCGAGTCAAACAGTTCAAGATTTTACGCTCCGCTTCGCTAAGCGACTTTTAACAAAAGTCCGCAAAATTGCCTCCAAAGAGGTTTTGAAATGGCTTCTAGTCGTTTTAATGGTAGATTCAGGGTTTAGATGGCCCGGGTGCACTGATCAACCAGATACACAATGGATTTATAATACAGACCGCTATGCTGGGATAAACCAATTTCACAGGTGCGGCTGGTTGAATACCCGGCGGTACACTGTTCGCCGACCGCCGGCTTCAATTCCTTGAGGGCAGATTGATTTAACTCAGGATGGGTAAATCCGCGATCACCGGCAAAGCCGCAGCAGCCGACCAGATCCGGCACAATGACATTTTTTACACAGGCCTGGGCAACCGCGAGCAGTTTATGCTCCAACGCCATTTTCATGTTGCTACAGGTATGATGCAGGGCAACGGTCGTGTCCCGGGGCACAAACTGTAACCGCTCCATCAGATAATCATAAATAAACTCGGCCGGTTCATAAAGTTTGATACGCGCGTCCATATACTGGCGCATGCGATACAAACAGGGGCTGGTGTCACACAGCACCGGGATACGGCCCTCATCGGATGCCTGCAGCAAGGCGGTTTCCAGTTCTTTGAGTTTGGCGTCGGCCTGTTCGATAAAACCTTTGCTTTCAAACGGCGTGCCGCAGCAAAACTGGTGCATATTATCCGGATAAATCACCGCGTAACCGGCCTTTCCAAGCAACCGCATCGTCACCGCTGGCAGCGACTCTGTTTGCGGGTCTCCCCGGGCAGACCCCATTGTGCGACTGACACAGCTTGGAAAGTAGACGACTTTATCTGATCCGTTGGCATGCGGGTTGGGCAGCGGGACCTGTCCGGCAGCGCCGGGCATATAAGGATTCCAGCAGGGCACCCGTCCATTGCTCAGTCGCCTGATCCCCGTAGATATCCGTTGCAGGTTGCGGGTGCCCAGCAAATGATGGATGTGAGCAACCATTTTTAATCCCAGGCGGGCTGCGGTTGAAACTGGCGCAAAATGATTTGCCACAAATGCTGCGGCGCGTTGGGCAAGCGGTCCCTGTTGTAAAGAGCGAAGCGCTTTGGTGTGTTCGCCGGTATTAATATCGATGGGGCAGCCCACCGCACACATGCCATCCGCCGCACAGGTTTGCTCGCCCAGATAGGCATAATTTTTTGTAAACTCAGCCAACCTCTGCGGGTTGTCCCGCGTAGCTTTCAGGCGCGAGATTTCACGCTGGGCCGCAATTCGTTGTCGTGGGGAGAGTGTCAGATCCCGCGAAGGGCAATACGCTTCACAGAAACCACATTCCGTGCAGCGGTCGACAATCGGGTTGGTGGGCGGCAGCGGTTTGAGGTTTTCCACATGTACATTGGGATTGGAATTGATAACCACACCGGGATTCAAGAGGTTTTTGGGGTCAAAGATGTTTTTGATTTGGCGCATCAGCCCGTATGCATCGGCACCCCATTCCATCTCGACATAAGGGGCCATATTGCGCCCGGTACCATGCTCGGCCTTCAGGGAGCCATCATATTTTTCAACCACCATCCGGCAGACATCATCCATAAAGCGGTGGTAGCGATCCACTTCTTTTTGGGTTGCAAAATCCTGGGTGAATACAAAATGCAGGTTGCCCTCGCGGGCATGGCCAAAAATGATGGCCTCATGGTATTGGTAAGCGCCCATCAGGTCCTGCAGCTCGACTGTGGCATCGGCCAGGTGGTGAATTGGAAAGGCGACATCTTCTATGATGACACTGGTCCCGATTTGCCGCACCGCCCCCACAGCCGGGAACAGGCCTTTGCGAATATTCCACAGCCCGGTGTATTCAGCCTCCTTATCGGTAAATGCGATCGGACGCTCGGTGGGAAGGTGGGCCAACGATTGCTTGACCGATTCGATATTGTGTTGCAACTCTTCGCTTGCATGTGCCCGGGTTTCCACCAGCAACGCGGTCGTTTTCTGTGAAAAGGACTTGATATAATCCGGCATTCCCGCTTTGTCCTGGACGGATCGTAATGCCGCCCGATCCATGATCTCGGCGGCATCCACCGGACCTTCCTTTAATACAGCGGCGGCGCTGCAGGCACTGGCGATATCCGGAAAAATCATCAGGGCACTGGCCTTGTGGGGGTGCTCGACTACGGTATCGTAGGTTACCTCGGAAATAAATCCCAGACTGCCCTCCGATCCGATCATCAGATGCAGCATAATCTCAAACGGATCCTGAAAATCAACCAGGGCGTTGAGGCTGTAGCCGGTGGTGTTTTTAATTTTAAATTTCTGGCGGATGCGTTCTGCCAGCGGGGAGTTGGCCTGTGCCGTTTCGGCCAGTTGCTGAATGCTGTCTACCAGCGCCGGATGCTTTCGTTTGAAATGCGCGCGGCTTTCTTCGTGCGCCGTATCGAGCAGCGTGCCATCATGAAACAAAATCCGCATGCTGTCAATGGTCTGGTAGCTATTCTGGGCCACACCGCAACACATCCCGCTGGCATTGTTGGCGGCAATGCCGCCGATCATGGCGGCATTAATGGATGCCGGGTCCGGGCCTATTTTCTTGCCAAATGGTGCCAGATATTTGTTGGCCTGTCCGCCGATAACACCCGGCTGCAAGCGGATACGATTGCCGTTGTCCAGAATTTCGTAGTTGTTCCAGCTGCCGCCGCAGACGACCAGGACCGAATCGGTTACGGCCTGGCCCGAAAGACTGGTGCCGCCCGCCCGAAAGGTGAGGGGGATGTTGTGTTGATCGGCTTTCTTTAAAATCCAGGATACCTCTGTTTCCGAATCGGCTTTGATAACGATTTTGGGGATCAGGCGATAAAAGCTGGCATCTGTACCGTAGGTCAGCGTTCGCAGCGGATCGGTGAACAGCCTTTGTTCGGGAATGAATGCGTGCAGATCGGTGTAAAATTGGCGGTATTTTTCAGATAACATGTAGTCGTTCCGTTTGGGTGTTTAACGGTCAAATGGTTGTTAGCAGAATATTTGAAACATATATTTATCTGAATTTTACATGAGCTGGTATTGGTAATGTGTGTGAGTGCTGGTTACTATTAAAAAAATTCTCATCTATTTTCATTCAAAATAAGAACGATTAGTTCCTTGGGGCCATGCACGCCAAAAGCCAGCGTTAATTCTATGTCGGCTGTTTTGGAAGGGCCGGATATCAACAGCACATTGGTCGGCATATTTTGAGCCCATTCTTCAGTTTGTAATGCTTCGGAAAATGTGCTGTAAATTTTATCGGCCTGCAAAACGGCAATGTGAACAGGCGGCACTAAGGACATCAAGCGCGGTTCCTTTTCATCGGGCCACAGAATCACCACACCGGTTTCGGCAATCCCACCGACAGTCGAGGTGACGGCGGCATCGATGCCAAAAAGGTGTTCCTTAAAATCTTCGATATCACCATCATAGGTTACCAGCTCAGGCAATTCATCGGATTCTTGCATCCATGCCTTTGGCAGCCGGTCGCCGACAGGTGTGCCCGGAGCGTAGAGCAAAGTTCTGAGGTCCCGCTTCTTCAGGATGTCTTTTAAAACCGTCGTCCAATCCTGATTCTCAATGACATGCACCTCGGTTCGCACGGCTTCCATCAATGCTTTGAGCTTTTCAATTTTTTGAGACCGATCGAGCGATTCCTGCGGTAGACCAGCCGGCTCAGGAATAACCTGCCGTTGCTCGCCAATGGCGGCATGCAATCGGTTCAGGATTTGATCACGCGAACTATCACTCATGCCGAATTCCTTCCTCATCAACCAGTTGATGCAGGCTTTTGGGTGCCAATTTAGGTGCGGTGCGGTAGCGCGTCCACTGTTTAAGCGGACCGATTCGGGGTAATTTGGAACCCAGACGGCTCATGATTTTGTTTCCGATGGCATTGATCTGCGGGTGGGTGTTGATTATTTCCCAGCCTTTCCATGCAAGGGTTTCCATCAGATTTTTTTTGTAGCCGCCATCCTTAACCGTTGCCAGGTGTTCACTTGTGTAGCTTTCATTGCGCAATCGGCGCAGCAGTTGCGGAATGGGTATTTTGACCGGGCAGACTTCAGCACAGGCCTCACACAGGCTGGACGCCGTCGCCAGTTCACCGGCTTTTTTTAAACCTTCGATTTGAGGATTTAAAATTTTGCCGATCGGTCCGGGATAAACAAACCCGTATGCATGCCCCCCGATACGCGTGTATACCGGACAGTGATTCAAACAGGTGCCGCAGCGAATGCATTGCAGCGTTTGGCGCAGTTGCGGGTCGGATAAGATTGCAGAGCGACCATTGTCGAGAATAATAAGGTGGACTTCTGTGGGCCCGTCTTTTTCTCCCGGCTTGCGGGGTGAGGTGATCATGTTTACATAGGTGGTGATCAACTGTCCTGTGGCCGAGCCGGTCAGCAGTCGCAGCATCGGTGGAATATCGGCCAAACGTTCAAGCACTTTCTCCAATCCCATTACCGCAATATGAATCGGCGGCACTGTTGTGCTCATGCGGCCGTTACCCTCGTTTTCAACCAGGCAGAGGGTGCCGGTTTCCGCCACGGCAAAATTAACGCCGCTCAAACCCACCTGGGCTTTATAAAATTTCTGGCGCAGCGTGCGGCGTGCGATGGCATTGAGCGCTTCGACATCCTCGGTATATGGCGTATCCGGTAATTTTTGGTGAAATATGTCGGCAATCTGTTGCTTGTTTTTATGGATGGCAGGCACAATGATGTGTGAGGGCTTCTCATCGTTTAACTGGATGATAAACTCACCCAGATCGGTTTCGACCACTTCAATCTTATGTTCCTGTAAAAATTCGTTCAGCCCCATTTCTTCGGAAACCATGGACTTGCCTTTTACCAGGCGGGTGGCCTCGTTCGCATTCATAATGCCCAAAACCTGTTGATTGGCTTCTGCGGTGGTTTCAGCCCAATGCACCCGGATACCGTTGCGGGTGCAATTTTGCTCAAGCCGTTCGAGTAATTGCGGTAATTGGCCCAGGGCCCGCTGCTTGATGGTGTTGCCAATCTGCCGCAACTGTTCGGTTTCACTTTCATCTGAAAAAATCTGCTTGCGTTTGAGAATAAAATTTCCCATGGCAAACTTGAAATTTTTGCGCAACTGTTGATCGTCTAAAGCCCGGGAAACATTTTGCTGAAAATTGGGTCCGGTATCATTTGGCATGGGTTCTCTCCCAGATAAAT
>CAZJHF010000184.1:0-6340 GCA_964545505.1 uncultured Desulfobacterales bacterium
TTTCTGTTAAACTCCTTTTCAACAAACCGACGGTTACCCGCCAGAAACTCCTTTATCACGGTATTTTCTCCTAGAGTCTATTGTTTACAAGGGTGTACGATGTCCTGCCATTTATGTACTTCATTTCCAAATATTTCACTTCATGATAATCGACTTGCCACAAAAGGCAACATTTTGCCATCATACCGCAAGCGGCGTGGGCAATTATTGTTGACCCTACAGGCTGGTTATCATCAATTTCTATATAAAACAAACGATCACGTTTGGTTTTTCCACCTCCAGCGTAGGTTTCGCCAAAAGCGGTTTGGCGATGTGCCGATATATTGAGAATATCCAGGCTTTAGCAAAAGTAAAGATATCATCATTGGCAAAGGCCAGCTGAAGAGGATTTCAATTAAATAATGGTATGACTCTTTTTTGCCGATAATCTTCAGCGAGATGCGATTATGCGATCATACAAACTCTATTTTTTCGCTGGCTGATTTGACAACAAAGATGCGTACGTTGTTACTGCTAACGTCAGCCGGTGTCATGTAAAAACCCTGGCGATCCGGTGAATAGCCCAGGGTATAACCGGTGATTTTTTCACCGTCGGAAAACGTAACCCTTATCTTGCGGCCGGCGCCGTTAACGTCATCGCTATATTCTTCTTCATAATTTTGATTGCCGTCAAAATCTTTGACCAGAAAAAAAGCCTTTAATTGTTCCACATCTATTGTCTCGGTTTCACCGCTGAGCGTTTCCAGATGAAAGCTTGTCTTGTTGGGGAAAAAATCATTGGTTTTCCCTTTCATCATTGAGCCATCCTTGAATCGGGCAACGACCTTGTTAGTTTCCATTGTCATCTCCTCAGGGGTTTATTTGTATTTAGACAATTTTAGCACTTTTTCTGGTGAAACGCTAATAAAACAGAAATAACAAAAGGTTATCCGGACCGATAAAAATGTCCCCCGAAAGCGTTTGCCAATTGACCTGAGCTATGCGCACTGTTATATTCTGACAAAAATCAGAACCGCAATCAGGAAAGACGCTTTCGATGCAGCCTAAATTTATGCCTACACTGTTCATTTTGTTGCTGGTGGTCGCCTGCAGCCAGACCGGGAAGTTGCAAATGAATGTTGAATCGTTTAGGGGCACCGATTGGGTGCTCGTGGAAATAGACGGGGAACCTGTGGTCGACCGGGTGCAATCGACCATACGGTTTCAAGGAAATGATCGGATTGCCGGCTGGGGCGGATGCAATCGTTATTTTGCCAACTTTCGTTCAGGGCACAACTTTTTCCATGTGGGGCCCATTGGCTCAACCCGGCGAATTTGTCCCCCGGTGGTAATGGGGCAAGAAGATCGCTTTTTCAATGCCCTCCAAAAATCCAGCAGCATCCGCATGGAAGGTGATCATCTGGTGATCGAAAGCGAAGTCACCCGGGAGCCGTTAAAATTCGGCAGGCTCAGAAAGTCCGGCAGTTGAAAGAGGATGTCCGCACGATCGATACGCGATTTGCGAAAAAATCCCGGTCTATGTGAACCGGCTGGCCTTTCGACGGAGAACACGCCTCCAATACCGCGCTAGGGTCTAAATCTTGGTTTCTTGCGTCTGTCGGCGATTCCACTGCGACGATCATTTAAGATAAAGGTATGGTTTTTACGGCGATCGGCAAGGCCTGAGCGTCTCTCTGCAAGCGACTGAGCGACTCTTTCGTTAAACGTCGGTGTGCTGCTTTCTTTCAGATTTTTATTATATTCTCGTATTCTTCTCATCAGTTTACTCTGTCATATACCACAAATATCTTCTTTCCTTCCAACTCCTTTTTTCAACACCGCCTTTTAAAAAATATCGGTTATCAAATGATTGGCGTCGATCGACACCCGAGCGGCGATCCGCAACAGGCTGCTTTAACTGTTTTTCAATACGGGAAACGGATTTTTCAGGGTGCAGGCGGGTAACTGTTTTTTGGCGCTGTGGAAGCATAAGGGGTTAGGCGTCTCCACTCACATATTTTGATTCTTAATTGACCCCGATGGTCGGTCACCGGGTTGGCGGCTTTAAATCCATTTAACCTGGGTCCGCAAGGACTTTGTTTTTATACGGCGTAATAACCGGCTTGTCAAGAATTTTTAATAAAATCAATTATATAGGAAAAAATTTACCCAGGGGTATGAAAAGCAATGCCAACCGGGGTATGTAAAGGAATGCCACATGTTGTGCCGGGTTTTTGGGTAACGTCATAGATTTAAAACCAATTTATTAGCGCACGCCGGTTAGTCTGTGCAAGCTAAATTTTATGCGCCTACCCCCAAAAGCGATATGGCCTCACGGTTCGTGCCTCAATTTTTTTCCTGCCTTTGTCCCCTTAATCTTTCAAACATAGCCTCTACATTCCCATTGTATACTTGACTATTTTAGTAGGGTATAGTATCAATGAACAGTAATCTTAAATTTTTAAATTGTTGCATATGAACCGTCTGATACCCAAAATTGCTATCATGATCTCAGCATGCCTGCTGGGGATGAATTTTATGGCAGGCGCTGCCATCGCTGTAGCCCCTTGCCCGCCGGAAATCTGTTGTGGCAGTGCCATGCACCACGCCGATATGCTCAATTTTGCACTCCCCGTTCAAAAATGTTGTGACGATTGCAATGATTTGCTCTGTGGGTTGCTAAATGATCCCCTGCGAGATGTAACACCCGTCCAGTCGTCGCCGGAGATCGGGTATTCTGATAGCTCTTATGCGGTATTTGCGCAGCCTGCCGGCATCTCCGGTGGACATGTATTGCCATCTAAGCCATGGCAGCTTCTGGCCTTTAAGGTATTATCGAATCCAGTCCCCCTTTACATCGCGCATCTTTCCCTGATCATTTGATCTACCCGATTTTTCCCCGATTGACCCTATCTGTGTGCTTGCCTGCGCGGGCCCACTCAAACCATACACCTGCGTTATTTTTTTATGAAGTGGAGGTATAACAATATGAGACTTATCAAATGGATCGCTACCCATAAGATCGTCATCGTGCTTCCCCTGCTGGCCCTCATCTCAGTGGGGATATTTGTATTGGCCTATGATCGTGTACAGGCTAAAAAAGTCGTTGCGGACACTGCTGAACCAGCATCCCCGGCAGCTGTACCGGCCCAAATTTCAGCAAACACATCTAAAGTTGTTTTTCGGGTCGACAACATGTCCTGCTCCGGGTGTATTTCCACCATCAAGGGCAGCCTGGCAGGCTATGCCGGCATCCAGGATATCATCGTTGATGTTGCCGGTGGCGTGGCTGAAGTCTATTACAATAGTGAAAAGATAAAAGATGTCGAGCAGATGGCGTCATCGATTACCGCCAGCGGTTATCCGGCCAGGGTTGATCAGATTTTGACTGCCGGCCAGATTAAAAAGGAAGAAACCCTGGCGGCCTCACGCGCTAAATTCTACATCGCTACCGTCAGCGACTGGGATATCGCGCGCTCGGATTTCAACACCGAGCTGGCCTTTGCCCAAAAGCGCTATCAACAGGCATACGGTGAAAATGTTTTTTCAACAGATCAGGGCAAAAAACTGCTGGACAGTTTAAAAGCCCAGGTTGTTTCGCGCCTGATCAACGAAGGCATCCAGATGCAGGAAGTCCAGCGCAATGGGTTTCGGGTTGACAGCAAAGTTATCGATCAGGAATTGACGGAATTTATGGCCCAAAAAGAACTCGATCTGGCGGGCCTGAAAGCTTCGCTGGAAAAGAATGGTTATGCTTTTGATTACTTCATGAAGCGTTTTGAAAACCGTGTGCTTCTCAGCCACTATCTGGAGGAAAAAGTTTTTGCCGATGCCGCCACAGATTATGATAAACAATCCCAGTATCAAGCCTGGTTCAATAATGCGCGAGTTTTGTCGAAAGTGACGATCTATGACAAAGAATTGAAGCGTTTGTCCCAGAGTGCCTCATCCGGGGGAGGCTGCTGTTCGACCTCTTGATAGATGGAAGTAGAAAACCCCGCCTCCTTCAGGGAAGGCGGGTTTTTTTTTACTAACCCGGTGACCAGGTATCTATTGCTTTCTTCTGCTTCCCCTGTTACAACCCGACAAGGTAATTAAACAAAAAGTAAATAGAGGTCACACATGTTTACAGCGCATGAAATATTGGATTTAGCGATTCAACTGGAAGAAAACGGTGAAGCCGTCTACCGCGAAGCAGCCGGACAGGCTTCAAATGCCGATATCCGTGAACTGCTGCTGTGGATGGCAGAAGAAGAAGTCAAACATACTCGCTGGTTTACAGAGTTGAAACAGGAAATACAATCCCGTTCATTCAATCCATTCATGGAAGAGATGAGCCGCAAGGTTTTTGGCGGAATAATGGGAGATAAGAGTTTTTCCCACCGGGAGGTCAATTTCGCCGCAATCGAGCGCACCGAGGATTTAATTAAAATCTTTATTGAATTTGAAAAAGATACCGTGATTTTTTACGAGACTCTGATCCCGTTCATCGAGGATAGTCACACGCTGCATTATGTGACCCAGATAATTGCCGAAGAAAATAATCATATCAAAAAGCTGCACGAATTGCTGGCCGATAAAACAGAAATGCCGGTAACTGATAACTAGCTGCTGTTCGATTTCACCACAAACCCGCCCGCCTCGCCTGCCCTCGGCCATGAGCCCTTCGGTCATGAGCTCAGGGTCGAATGACTCGGGCCGAATGGAGCGGCTCGCGATGGCGGGCGTGGGACACGAAGTACACCAGGCTCACCAAGAAAAATATTATTAATTTTAATTCTTTTAATCTTTGTGTCTTTGCGTCTTTGTGGCCAACATCTTTTTTCACCATATAGATCCAAATGCCCCAACTTTTAAACCCTCGATCTTATACGTTAAACCGGATATTGAGCACGTTGCCGTCCTGAACGACATAGTTTTTACCTTCCAGTCGCAGCAAACCCTTTTCGCCCAGTTGTTTTTCAGATCCGTATGCGATCAAATCGTTGTAGGTGAAGCATTCGGCCCTGATAAATCCGCGTGCAAGGTCCGTATGGATTTTGGCAGCAGCTGTTAGCGCGCTCTCACCCTGTTTGATACTCCAGGCCCGGACCTCATCTGAGCCCACCGTGAAAAAACTGATATAGCCCAGCAGTTCATATGCCGCCTTGCACAATCGATCCCTGGCGGATTCTTTGATGCCCATATCCGCCATAAACAGCGCGATATCCTCCTGATTGTTAAGCTGCGATAGCTCCATCTCAAATTTGCCGGCAAACTCAACAGCCCGGTAGCTCTGCTGGACGGCCTTGAGTTGACGCGGGTGTTTTGCAAAATTGTTTTCATTCGAGTTTACAATAACCATGGCCGGTTTTTGCGTCAGAAACTGAAACCCGCGGATGATTTTTCTGGACTCGGCGTCTAACTGCAGCCTTCGAATCGGTTGATTATCGTTTAGATGGTCGATTAATCGGTGCAATAAGCGTTTTTCAGCTTCGAGTAGATGTGTTTTTTTACCGCGCCGGCAGTCTTTCTCAACACGCTCCAATCGATTTTCGGCAATGATCAAATCTGCAATCAACAGTTCCGCTTCCAGTTTCTCAATATCCGGCAAAGGGGTCAGGGGCTCTGAAAGGTCATTTTCAAAATTGCGCACAACAAGGGCAATGGCATCCATATTTTTGATGAGACCCATCGCGGCACCGGAAAAGACTTCCTGCCGGGCAGCGCCTTGGGTCAGTCCTGTAAAGTCAACCAACTCGATCGTCGCGTACGTGGTTTTGCGGGGCTGGTACATATCGCAAAGCGCCCTAACGCGGTCATCGACGACATCCAGCATGGCCCTGTTGGGTTCCGAAGCGGATTGCGCGTAAGATGATACCCGGGCCTGCGATCTTGCCAGGGCGTTGAAGACGGTCGTTTTTCCCGAATTGGGCAGTCCAATAAGTCCGATATTCATGTTTGTTTCCTGTTAAACTTTCATAATTTGCCACCAAGACCCAAAGCCACAAAGAAAATTTTAAATATCAAATATATACTTTTATAGGTCTCTGTGATCTTCGTGCCTTTGTGGTTAATTTTTTTTCAATCGGATTTGTTTCACCACGAAGACACAAAGTTCACCCAGCACAACCAATTTATATTTTTTTAGTTCTTCGTGTTCTCTGTGCCTTTGTGGTTATTTTTTTTTCAATCAGATTGTTTTCACCACGAAGACACAAAGTTCACAAAGAAAAAATATTCTTAATCTAAATTCTTTTTAATCTTTGCGCCTTTGCGTGGGACACTCATTTTTCCGCACCACGCGATCAGTTCATGTCGCGCGTCTTAAAAAAATCGATGTCCGGCCATTGTTCCATACTGTGGCCCAGGCGCCACTCGC